>NZ_JBVIPD010000006.1:0-43748 GCF_055578235.1 Streptomyces sp. NPDC033136 | reverse complement strand
GCACCCCGCAATTCCGGTGCGGCACCGGTGCCGCACCGGAATTGCGGGGTGCGGGCCCGGAGGGGCCGGTACTCCCCCTGTGGGAGCGCACGGTGACGCGAGCACCATCGCGTGAGCTCGCGGGGACACGTGAGGCGCGGGCTGCGGCGGGCCCGGCACGCGAGGAGCGAAGGGGCGAGCGAGCGATGGGGACGCAGACCGTACAGGCGACGGCGCCGCACGCGCCGAGGACGCGGCACGGGCGGGTGGTGGCCGACTGGCTCACGACTACGGACCACAAGAAGATCGGCCACCTCTACCTGATCACGTCGTTCGTGTTCTTCCTGGTCGCCGGAGTGATGGCGCTGCTGATGCGCGCCGAGCTGGCCCGCCCCGGACTCCAGATCATCAACAACGAGCAGTTCAACCAGGCCTTCACGCTGCACGGCACGATCATGCTGCTGTTGTTCGCGACGCCGACCTTCGCGGGCTTCGCGAACGAGCTGATGCCGCTGCAGATCGGCGCGCCCGACGTCGCCTTCCCGCGACTGAACATGCTCTCGTACTGGCTGTTCCTGTTCGGCGGGCTGATCGTGCTCGGCTCACTGCTGGTACCCACCGGACCGGCCGACTTCGGCTGGTTCGCCTACGCGCCGCTCAACAGCGCGGAGCGCACACCGGGCGTCGGGGCCGATCTGTGGATCATGGGCCTCGCGCTGTCCGGCTTCGGCACGATCCTCGGCGCGGTCAACTTCATCACCACCATCATCGGGATGCGCGCCCCCGGCATGACGATGTTCCGGATGCCGCTTTTCACCTGGAACACGCTGTTCACGTCGATCCTGATCCTGATGGCGTTCCCGGTGCTCGCGGCGGCACTGCTGGTGCTGGAGGCGGACCGGCGGTTCGGCTCCCAGGTCTTCGACGCGGCCAACGGCGGGGCGATCCTGTGGCAGCACCTGTTCTGGTTCTTCGGCCATCCCGAGGTGTACATCATCGCGCTGCCGTTCTTCGGCATCATCACGGAGATCATCCCGGTCTTCAGCCGCAAGCCGCTGTTCGGCTACCTGACGCTGGTCGGCGCGACGATGGCGATCACCGGCCTGTCGATGGTGGTGTGGGCGCACCACATGTTCGCGACGGGCGCGGTACTGCTGCCGTTCTTCTCCTTCATGAGCTTCCTGATCGCGGTGCCGACCGGCGTGAAGTTCTTCAACTGGACCGGCACCATGCTCAAGGGCTCGCTCTCCTTCGAGACGCCGATGCTGTGGGCGACGGGCTTCCTGGTGACGTTCCTGTTCGGCGGGCTGACCGGGGTGATCCTGGCGTCGCCGCCGCTGGACTTCCACGTGACGGACTCGTACTTCGTGGTCGCGCACTTCCACTACGTCGTCTTCGGCACGGTCGTCTTCGCGATCTTCGCCGGCTTCTTCTTCTGGTGGCCGAAGTTCACCGGGAAGATGCTCGACGAGCGGCTCGGCAAGATCCAGTTCTGGACGCTCTTCACCGGCTTCCACACCACGTTCCTGGTGCAGCACTGGCTGGGCGCCGAGGGCATGCCCCGCCGGTACGCCGACTACCTCGCGGCGGACGGGTTCACAGCGCTCAACACCGTGTCGACGATCGGCGCGTTCCTGCTCGGCCTGTCGACGCTGCCGTTCCTCTACAACGTGTGGAAGACCGCCAGGTACGGCGAGAGGGTCGAGGTCGACGACCCGTGGGGCTACGGCCGTTCCCTGGAGTGGGCGACCTCCTGCCCGCCGCCCCGGCACAACTTCACGACGCTGCCCCGGATCCGCTCGGAGTCGCCGGCGTTCGACCTGCACCACCCGCAGTACGCGGAGGTGACTGCGCAGCCCGAGCCAAGGCCGCATCAAGCCGGTCGCGAGTCCTCCTGATCGCCTCGATCAGCCCCTCGGGCTCCAGCACCTCGAACTCGAAGCCCAGCATCACCACGTGGATGACCATCACGTCGAGGCTGCCGGCGCCGCAGCGCAGCAGGCAGGTGTCCGGGCTCTCGGCCTCCAGCACCCCGGCGGAGGGCGAGATGCGTGCGGCCGCCTCCTCCAGGGGCACCAGGAGCCGCACGACGGCATGGGTGGCGTACGCGCGCGTGGACACGCCCCGGGAGACGTAGGCGGCCAGGTCCTCGGCGGGCGGCTCGCGCGGCACGAAGCGCGGGCCGTGCGGCGGCCTGGGCGTGATGCGGTCCGCGCGGAACGTGCGCCAGTCCTCACGGTCGAGGTCCCAGGCGACCAGGTACCAGCGGCGCTCGGTGCAGACCAGCCGGTACGGTTCGACGCTGCGGCGGGAGGTGGTGCCGTCGTGGCCCTGGTACTCGAAGCGCAGCCGTTCGGCGTCCCGGCACAGGTGAGCGAGTTCGGTGAGCACGACCGGGTCGACGGCGGAGGGCACCGGGCCGCGCAGCATCGGCACGGTGTAGGCGTTGAGGGCGCCCACCCGGCGGCGCAGCCGGTCGGGCAGCACCTGCTCCAGCTTGGCGAGGGCCCGTACCGAGGTCTCGCCGATGCCGTCGATGCCCTGCCCGGCGGCCGTGCGCAGTCCGACGGCGACGGCGACGGCCTCGTCGTCGTCCAGGAGCAGCGGCGGCAGTTCGGCCCCGGCGCCCAGCTGGTAGCCGCCGCCCGTGCCGGGGCTGGCGTTGACCGGGTAGCCCAGCTCGCGCAGCCGGTCCACGTCCCGGCGCAGGGTGCGGGCGCTCACTCCGAGCCGGCCGGCCAGGTCGGCGCCGGACCACTCGCGGTGGGCCTGGAGCAGGGACAGCAGACGCAGCAGGCGGGCCGAGGTCTCCAACATGGGGCGAGTCTGCCAGGCCTTGCGGACAGCCACTGTCCTCAAGGCTCGTAGGCCAGTTGCGGTACGTCGAAGCAGGTGCGGTTCATGTCCCCCTGGCCGACCCAGCCCTTCCCGTCCTGCCAGCGGGCCACCGACAGGCAGGTCCCCCTGGTCTTCGGCGGTTCGGCCGACCGCGTGAACTCGACGGGGAGCAGCAGGCCGCCGGCTGTGTAGCACTCGCTGCGGTGCACGGCGGCGTCGACGCACGCGCGCGTGATGCCCGTCCCCGCGCAGGACCGCGCGGCGTCCGTGAACCAGCGGGCGGCGGCCCAGCCCTCCAGCTGCCACTGGGAGTGCGTCTTCAGCTCCTTCGTCGCCTCGCGGAACTCCCGTACGGCCGGGTGGCCGGTGTCGTCGAAGTTGCGGCTGGAGCCGGTGGCCCAGAGGGCGTTGCGGCGCGGTGGTGTGGGACGGCGCGGACGTGACCCGCGTGCCGGCGTACGTCCGTGCCCGGCGCGGGCTGTGCCTGGTTCCGGAGCGGCAGGCCGTGTTCGGCTCGCTCACCGTGCGCGAGAACCTCGACCTCGCCGGCCACGGCCACGGCCACGGCTCGGCCCTCGACGCCTACCCGCAGCTGCGTCCCCTGCTGGACCGGCGCGCCGGCACTCTCTCCGGCGGGGAGCAGCGCATGCTCGCCGTCTCCCGGGCCCTGCCGGCACGCGCGCAGTGCTCGCCAACGAGCCCGCCCAGGGCATGTCGCCCTCGGTCGCGGCCCGCACGTACGAGCTGCTGAGCACGCTCGACGCGTGCGTGGTGATCGCCGAGCAGCGGCTGCCGCCCGCCCTGCGGGACCGGCCCGCGATCGTCTACGAACTGCGCCGGGGGACGGTCGTGTTCGCCGGCGAGACGGGCGAGCTCCCCCGCTGACCCGGCACGCCGGGACCCCGCCCGGTCGTCCGACCGGACGGGGCCCGTGTCCCGGCGAGGGGGAGCAGCGGCTCAGACGTCGAGGCGCAGGCCGGGCACGATCACGTCGGGATCACCGCCGATGGCGGCCTTGTTGGCGGCGTACAGGCGCTGCCACGTGGTCCCGTACCGGGCGGCGACGCCGCTCAGGGTGTCGCCCTCGCGGACGGTGTAGTCGCCGCGGGACGAGCCGCGGTCCGCGTGTTCCGCGGCACGCGCCGGCGCCTTCGAGGGCTTCGATGACTTCAGCGGCTTCGACGGCTTCGACGGCTTCGACGGGGCGGACTCGGGGGAGGTGACGGGGCCGGCGGCGGGTGCGCTGCCGCTCGCCCCGGCGCGTGCCGAGCAGGTCGGCCAGGCGCCCCATCCCTGGGCGCGCTGGACCTTGGTGGCGACGGCGATCTGCTGGGACCTGGTCGCCCGGTCGGCGGTGGCCGCGTAGGCCGTGCCGCCATAGGCGCGCCAGGTGGAGGCGGCGAACTGGAGTCCGCCGTAGTAGCCGTTGCCTGTGTTGATGTGCCAGTTGCCGCCGCTCTCGCACTGGGCGATGCGGTCCCACACTCCACTGTCGGCCGCCGCGGCGTTTCCGGTCGCGGCCAGCAGTCCGAGAGGCGCGAGCAGTGCCGCCCCGGTGAGGACCGCCGTCGTACGAACCTGGTTCTTCCGAGCGTTGTCGCGAGCGCTGTAGGCACATTCGGACATGTAGTTCCCTCTCGACGCACTCGGGGTCCCCCGAGGCGGAACGCCGCTCCCGTGCCAAGGGGCACGTGGGCCGCGCTCGCCCCGTCCGCCGGTGTGGTGCTGCGCCCGGTTCCGGAGAACCGGGCGGCCGGCGGACGTACCCGAGCGGTGCTCGATGCACACGGCGGAGGAATCTAAGGAGGGTGACGGTCCGGCATCAACCAGTTCCCCGTCGGGGCAGGCCAGTTCGCCAATACCTCGGGTAACGGCTATTTCCGGACACCCACTTCATTCGCGGATTTCCTGATTTGTCGACCACCATGCCTGGCGATCTGTGACCCACCTCACCCATCCAACGGCCGTCGCAGAGCGGCCAGTTGACCGTGAGTGCGCGATTCCGGACCGAGCGTGACCCTGTGCGCTGGATGGTTCGATTCCGTTCGCTCCAGGGCGTGACTCCCGCCACAGATCACCCGTTGTCTCCTTCATGAGCCGGGGCCCACCCGGACCACGGGCCGGGAGCCACCCGGCCTCGCCACGCAACGCATCCCCGAGGGAGCCACCCGTGCCGCGCATGCTCGACGTCAGCGACGAGGTACGCGCCGAGATCGGCGACGAAGAAGCCGACCGCCTGCTCGCCGGAGAGACCGCCCCGGGCAGTTACGACTGCACGTCCTGCCGCACTCCGGGCGACTCCGCACAGGAGAGCACCAGCACCGTCCTGTTCATCGGGGACGAGACCGCCGTCCTCGCCTTCGCCCACGCGGGCTGCCTGCCCTCGCAGGTCGTCCAGGTCACCGAGGAGCAGCTGCGGGGCGCCGTGAAGTCCATCACCGGCGGCACCGACGGCACGGGGGGCATCGGCGACACCGGCGCCCTGGAGCCCGACAAGGTGGTGCCCGAGCAGGCGGTGCTCGGCGTGACCAGCGGACTGGTCCTGATCGGCGGGGAGTTGCACCCGGCCCTGGTGGTGGAACCGACCGCGCCCATCGCCCGGCCCGGCACGACCGGCGCCGGCGACGACTTCCTGCCGCTGCTCATCGAGCAGGGCTTCATGCCGCTGTCCGAGCTGTCCGCCGTACCGCCGGTGCTGCACGGCTGGTCGGTGCTGCTCGCCGTGGGCCAGCTGCACGCGGTGCTCCAGCCGGGGAGCAACGGCGGCCGGCCGGTGGCCTGGTGGCAGGCACACCAGCCGCTCCAGGTCACCGAGGGCTGGCGCGCGGCCGCCAACAAGCACCAGCAGGTGCTGATGCTCGCCGCGCCCGTCGGCACGATCGGCCGCCAGCCGCGCGAGGACCTCCTGCGGGACGCACTGGACAAGGCGGCGGCGAACGGGCGGCTGGTCGGCGCGGCGCTGCCGCTGGCGGGTACCTGAGCCGCGTGTCACCCGGGCGGGCAGCACCCCCGCGAAAGCCGTAACCGGGGCCGCATCCCTTGACCCGCGGGGTCGTTTGGACATACGTGCACGCATACGAGGTTCCCCGCCGCCAGTCCTTCTCGTCGATCCCTTCCGCGCGGTCGGCTCAGGACACCCAGGGCGGCCCATCGGCCACGCCGATCTACGACGCGCTCTACGCCGAGTACGTCAGGTCCTTCCGCGCGCTGCCCGGCGACCGCAGCGGCGAGGAGAAACTGGGCTTCACCGCGTTCGGGAGCATCCCGCACAGTACGGGCACGTACAGCAGTTCGCACAGCAGCTCGTACAGTGCGTACAGCGCGGGGGCGCAGAGCGCCCGGCACGCCGCCGGGCAGCAGCCGCAGTGGCAGCGTGTCGGAAGCATCGGCTCGCCCGGCACGGGGATGCACTACGTGCCGGCCGCGCTGCCGCCGGGACGCCGCGGCGGCGGCTGAGCGAGCACGCAGACAGTGGAGGGGCGGTCCCGGTCGGGGCCGCCCCTCCACTGTCTGCTGCGCTACTTCTTCTTGCCGCGCTTCTCGCGCACCCGCACCGAGATGTGGATCGGCGTCCCCTCAAAACCGAACTCCTCGCGCAGGCGGCGCTCGATGAAGCGCCGGTAGCCCGCCTCGATGAAGCCGGAGGCGAACAGCACGAACCGCGGCGGCCTGGTGCCCGCCTGCGTGCCGAACAGGATGCGCGGCTGCTTGCCACCCCGCACCGGGTGCGGGTGGGCAGCGACCAGTTCGCCGAGGAAGGCGTTCAGCCGGCCCGTGGGGACCCGGGTCTCCCAGCCCGCCAGCGCCGTCTCGATCGCCGGGACCAGCTTCTCCATGTGACGCCCGGTGCGCGCCGAGACGTTCACCCTCGGCGCCCACGCCACCTGGCCCAGCTCGGTATCGATCTCGCGCTCCAGGTAGTAACGGCGCTCCTCGTCGAGGGTGTCCCACTTGTTGTAGGCGAGGACGATCGCGCGGCCCGCCTCGACGGCCATGGTGACGATCCGCTGGTCCTGCACCGAGATGGATTCGGAGCCGTCGATCAGGATGACCGCGACCTCCGCCTTCTCGACGGCGGCGGCGGTGCGCAGCGAGGCGTAGTAGTCGGCGCCCTGCTGGAGGTGGACGCGCTTGCGGATGCCCGCCGTGTCGACGAACTTCCAGGTGACGCCGCCGAGCTCGATCAGCTCGTCGACCGGGTCGCGGGTGGTGCCCGCCAGCTCGTTGACGACGACGCGCTCCTCGCCCGCCACCTTGTTCAGCAGCGAGGACTTGCCGACGTTCGGGCGGCCGATCAGGGCGATGCGGCGCGGGCCGCCGATGCCGCCCCCGCCGAACGTCTCGCGCGGCGCCTCCGGCAGCACCTCCAGGACCTGGTCGAGCATGTCGCCGGTGCCCCGGCCGTGCAACGCGGAGACCGGGTACGGCTCCCCCAGGCCCAGCGACCACAGGTACGCCGCATCGGCCTCGCCGCTCGGGCCGTCGACCTTGTTGGCGCACAGCACCACGGGCTTGCCCGCCTTGCGCAGCAGCCGCACCACGGCCTCGTCGGTGTCGGTCGCGCCGACCTTGGCGTCGACGACGAAGACGACGGCGTCGGCGGCCTCGATGGCGTACTCGGCCTGGGCGGCCACGGAGGCGTCGATACCGAGGACGTCCTGCTCCCAGCCGCCGGTGTCGACGACCTTGAAGCGGCGGCCCGCCCACTCGGCCTCGTAGGTCACACGGTCGCGGGTGACGCCCGGCTTGTCCTCGACGACGGCCTCGCGGCGCCCGATGATGCGGTTCACCAGGGTCGACTTGCCGACATTGGGGCGGCCGACGACGGCGAGCACGGGCAGCGGGCCGTGGCCCGCCGCCTCGATGGCGCCCTCGACGTCCTCGACGTCGAAACCCTCCTCCGCGGCGAGCTCCATGAACTCCGCGTACTCGGCGTCGCCGAGCGCCCCGTGGTCGTGCTCGTGCGCGCCCTCGTACGCGTCCGAGCCGTCGGGCTGGATGTGGTCGTTCATGAAGTCCGTACCTCGTCGTTCATCGTGGTGGTCGGTGGAGTACCCGCTCGGATGCGGGCTGATCCACTACTCAGTGTCGCCTAGCGCTTGGTGAGGCGCCTGGCGTTTTCCAGGTGGGCGGCCAGCTGCTTCTGGATGCGCCCGGTCGCCTCGTCCAGCGCCTTGCGCGTACGGCGGCCGCTGCCGTCGCCCGCCTCGAAGGGCTCGCCGAAGACGACGTCGACGCGCGAGCGCAGCGGAGGCAGCGTCTTTATCAACCGTCCGGGCCGGTCGGAACTTCCCAGCACGGCGACCGGCACGATCGGGGCGCCGCTGCGCACCGCGAAGTACGCGAGCCCGGCGCGCAGCGAGGCGAAGTCGCCCTCGCCCCGGGTGCCCTCCGGGAAGATGCCGAGCACGCCGCCGCCTGCCAGCACACCGAGCGCGCGGGTGATCGCCGTGCGGTCGGTGGTGTCGCGGTCCACCTTCAGCTGGCCGATGCCGGTCAGGAAGGGGTCGAGCGGGCCGATGAACGCCTCCTTCTTGATCAGGAAGTGCGTCGGCCGGGGCGCCACGCCCATGACCATCGGGCCGTCGATGTTGTGGGAGTGGTTGACCGCGAAAATCACCGGGCCGTGCGTCGGCACCCGCCAGGCGCCGAGCACGCGAGGCTTCCACAGCCCGTACATCAGGCCGACGCCGATGCGCCGCCCGACGTCGGCGCTCCGTGCCGAAGGCAGTTCGGTCACTTCCCGGCCCGCTTCTCCTCGACGAGGGTGACGACGCACTCGATGACCTGGGCCAGCGAGAGCTCGGTGGTGTCCACCTCGACGGCGTCGTCCGCCTTGGCGAGCGGCGAGGTCTTGCGGCTGGAGTCGGCGGCGTCCCGTTTGATCAGGGCCTCGCGGGTGGAGTGCACGTCGGCGCCCTTCAGCTCACCGCTGCGGCGGGCGGCACGCGCCTCCGGGGAGGCGGTGAGGAAGATCTTCAGGTCGGCGTCCGGCAGCACGGTCGTGCCGATGTCCCGGCCCTCGACCACGATGCCGTTCTTCGCGGCGGCCGCGATCGAGCGCTGCAGTTCGGTGATCCGGGCCCGCACCTCGGGCACAGCGCTGACCGCACTGACCTTGGAGGTGACCTCCTGGGTACGGATCGGGCCGGCCACGTCGAGGCCGTCGACCGTGATGGCCGGCCCCTGCGGGTCGGTGCCGGAGACGATCTCGGGCTTGCCCGCGGCGGCGGCGACGGCGGACGGGTCGTCGATGTCGATGCCGTTGCTGACCATCCACCAGGTGATCGCCCGGTACTGGGCGCCGGTGTCCAGGTAGCTCAGCCCGAGCTGCGCCGCCACGGCCTTCGAGGTGCTCGACTTGCCCGTGCCGGACGGGCCGTCGATGGCGACAATCACTGGCCTGGCGCTTTCCACTGTGGGGACCTTCCTGAACCGGGCTGGCGGGGGTGAGGGCGCGACTGCCCCGCACAAGGTTACCGGCCGCGGGTCACTCGTCCGGCCGCGCGTCGGTTCGCACGGCGCTCGGCCGCCCCCGGCCCGTCCGACGCCCCCGCCCGGCGCGCGGCTGACGACACCGCCCGGTCTCATCCGGCCCGTCCGGCGCCGGCGGACGGGACCGTTCAGTCCGAAGCGGGGCCCGGGGGCGGCAGCCCCCGGCACGGGCACCGGCAGCACCACACGGGCTACTGGCGGATCGCCCAGCCCCGCTCCCGCAGCGCGGCGGACAGCACCGGCGCGGCCTTCGGCTCCACCATCAACTGCACCAGACCGGCCTGCTGCCCCGTGGCGTGCTCGATCCGCACGTCCTCGATGTTGACCCCGGCCATCCCGGCGTCCGCGAAGATCCGGGCCAGCTGCCCCGGCTGGTCGTCGATGAGCACGGCCACGACCTCGTAGACCCGCGGAGCGGACCCGTGCTTGCCGGGGACGCGGATCTGTCCGGCGTTGCCGCGCCGCAGCACGTCCTCGATCCCGCCGGCGCCCGCACGGCGCTTGTGGTCGTCGGACGACTGCAGGGCGCGCAGGGCCCGCACCGTCTCCTCCAGGTCCGCGGCGACGTCCGTGAGCAGGTCGGCGACCGGGGCGGGGTTCGCGGAGAGGATGTCGATCCACATCGCGGGGTCGGACGCGGCGATCCGCGTCACGTCCCGGATGCCCTGCCCGCACAGCCGTACGGCGGCCTCCTCGGCGTGCTCCAGGCGGGCGGCGACCAGGCTGGAGACCAGGTGCGGCATGTGGGAGACGAGGGCGACGGCCCGGTCGTGGGCGTCGGCGTCCATCACGACCGGCACGGCCCGGCAGTGCGAGACCAGCTCCAGGGCGAGGTTCAGCACCTCGGTGTCGGTGTCCCGGGTCGGCGTCAGCACCCAGGGGCGGCCTTCGAAGAGGTCCGCGGTCGCGGCCAGCGGGCCGGACTTCTCCCGGCCCGACATGGGGTGCGAGCCGATGTACGCCGACAGGTCGAGGCCGCGTGCCTCCAGCTCGCGGCGCGGCCCGCCCTTGACGCTGGCGACGTCGAGGTAGCCGCGTCCCGCACCGCGCCGCATGGCGTCGGCGAGGACGTCGGCCACGTGCGCGGGCGGGGCGGCGACGATCACGAGGTCCACGGGCCCGTCCGGCGCCTCGTCCGTGCCGGCGCCGAGCGCGCCCGCCGTCCGGGCCTGCTCCGGGTCCGGGTCGGCCAGGTGCACGGTGACGCCCCGCTGGGACAGGGCGAGGGCGGCGGACGTGCCGATGAGGCCGGTCCCGATGACGAGTGCGGTCCTCACTGGGCGATGTCCTTGCGCAGGGCGGCCGCGGCGCCGAGGTAGACGTGGGCGATGTCGGCGCGGGGCCGGTCGGACTCGATGTGCGCGAGGACCCGGACGACGCGCGGCATGGCGCCTTCGATGTCCAGTTCCTGGGCGCAGATCAGCGGCACGTCCGCGAAGCCGGTGCCCAGCTTGCGGGCGGCGGCTGCCGGGAAGTCGCTGTGCAGGTCGGGCGTGGCCGTGAACCAGATACTGATCAGGTCGTCGGGTGTCAGGTGGTTGCGCTCCAGGATGGCCGTGAGCAGGGCTCCGACCTGCTCGTCCATGTGCCCGGCCTCGTCCCGTTCGAGTTGGACGGCGCCCCGGACCGCTCGTACCGCCACGGCGATGCTCCTTGCTGACGTACGTGTCGCTCTACGCCGACCAGCCTAGTCAGCCCGCGCGGACGGGGTGCGCGGCGCCCGCCCGGCGAGACGCCCACATTGGGGTTTCTTGGGTATTTTCGAGTCATCATTCAGCAAAGCCTGATTCCTCACCTTTTCGGCACTTCCGGAGTGACGACATGACCCACGAGACCACGCGCCGCACGGTTCTCCTCGCGACGGGGGTGACGGGCGCGGTGGCGTTCGTCGCGGCCTGCGGCGGAGGCGGCGACGACAACGGCTCCGCGTCGACGAGCGCCCCCGCCGGCCGGCAGCTGGGCTCCACCGACGAGATCCCGGTCGGGGGCGGCAAGATCTTCAAGGACGAGCGGGTCGTGGTGACCCAGCCGGAGCAGGGCCAGTTCAAGGCCTTCTCCGCGATCTGCACCCACCAGCGCTGCACGGTGGCGTCCGTCTCCGGCGGCACGATCAACTGCCCGTGCCACGGCAGCAAGTTCCGCATCGCCGACGGGGCGGTGGCCCACGGACCCGCGACCCGCCCGCTGCCGTCCGAGCAGATCACGGTGGAGGGAGACTCGGTCCGCCTGGCGTGAGGGCCCGCGACCGGCCGGGCGGCGTCACGCGTCCCAGAGCGCCCCGAGCGTGAGCAGGTCCCCCCGGTACTCCACCCGGTCCGCCCACTCGTTCGGCCAGGCCTCCGCGCCCAGGTACGCGCCGGCGAAGGCACCGGTCAGGCAGGCGATCGAGTCCGAGTCGCCGGCGGTGCAGGCGGCACGGCGCAGGGCCGTCACCGGCTCGTCGACGAAGAGCAGGAAGCACAGCAGGCCGGTCGCCAGGGCCTCCTCGGCGATCCAGCCCTCGCCGGTGGCCAGGCACGGGTCGGTCTCCGGCGAGACCGTGCGCACGGCGTGCTGGAGGCGGTCGAGGACCTCCAGGCACTCGTCCCAGCCCCGCGCGATGAACTGCCCGGGGCTCGGGTCCTGGGCCCGGCGCCACAGGTCGCCGAGCCAGCGCTCGTGGTAGTGGCTGCGGTTCTCCAGGGCGTACGAGCGGAGCAGCCCGACCAGCCCGGTCGGCTCGGCGCCCTGCGCGAGGAGGCGTACGGCGTGCGCGGTGAGGTCGGAGGCCGCCAGAGCCGTCGGATGCCCGTGCGTCAGCGCCGACTGCAACTGGGCGGCACCCGCGCGCTGTTCGTCACTCAGGCCGGGCACCAGGCCCAGGGGGGCGACGCGCATGTTGGCGCCGCAGCCCTTGGAGTCGATCCGGCTGGCGTCCTGCCAGGGACGTGCCTCGTCCTTCAGCAGTGAGCAGGCCTGGAGGCAGGTGCGGCCGGGGGCCCGGTTGTTCTCCGGCGACTGGTACCAGTCCACGAACTCCTCACGCAGGGGCCGGGCCAGCCGCAACGGGGTGAGCAGCCCCCGGTCCATCGCCGTCCGCACCGCACGCCCCAGTGCCAGCGTCATCTGTGTGTCGTCCGAGACGCGGGCACGCCGCGGCAGCTCCATCTCCCGCCACGGACCGAACTCGGCGAGGATCGAGGGGACGTCACTGAACTCGGCCGGGAAACCGAGCGCGTCCCCGAGGGCGAGCCCGGTGAGCGCACCGGTGGCGGCCTGCTTGTGGACGAGCATGGTCATGCGGGGCGTCCTTCCCGGGTCGGCCGGAGGAGCGGCGGGTGGAGGGTGGTGGCGTTTCCGGCGCGGTACAGCGCGGCGGGTTTGCCCCGGCCGCCGGTCAGCCGTGCGGCGCCCGGGACGGGGTCGACGAAGCCGGGCGTGGCGAGCACCTTGCGCCGGAAGTTGGGCCGGTCGAGCGCGGTGCCCCACACGGTCTCGTAGACCTGCTGGAGCTCACCGAGGGTGAACTCCGGCGGGCAGAAGGCGGTGGCGAGGCGGGTGTACTCGAGCTTGGCGCCGACCCGCTCGTGGGCGTCGGCCAGGATGCGGTCGTGGTCGAAGGCGAGCGGCCCCGCCGTGCCGTAGGACACCCAGTCGGCCCGGGCCGCGTCGCTGCCGCCGTGCGCCTCGGGCGCGTCGGGCAGCAGCGCGGCGAAGGCGACCGACACGACCCGCATCCGGGGGTCGCGGTCAGGTTCGCTGTACGTCCGCAGCTGCTCCAGATGCAACCCCGATACGTCCGACAGGCCGGTCTCCTCGGCGAGTTCACGCCGGGCGGCCGTCTCCGCGGACTCGTCCGGCTGCACGAACCCGCCGGGCAGCGCCCGGTGCCCGGCGTACGGCTCCTGCCCGCGCTCGACGAGCAGCACGTGCAGCGCGCCCTCCCGGAGGGTGAACACGGCGAGGTCGACGGTGACGGCGAAGGGCTCGTGGGCGTACTTGTCGTAGCCGTCCATGACGAACACCCCCTTTAATAGTCATCACGACTATAAAAGGGGGTGCAGGTCGATCACAAGCCCTCAGGACCCACGATCCTCAGAGGTCGACCTCCTGCATCAGCATCCCGACCTCCGTGTTGGACAGCCGCCGCAGCCAGCCCGACTTCTGGTCGCCCAGGGTGATCGGCCCGAAGGCGACCCGCACCAGCTTGTCGACCGGGAAGCCGGCCTCCGCCAGCATCCGGCGCACGATGTGCTTGCGGCCCTCGTGGAGGGTGACCTCGACGAGGTAGTTCTTGCCGGTCTGCTCGACGACCCGGAAGTGGTCGGCGCGCGCGTAGCCGTCCTCCAGCTGGATGCCGTCCTTGAGCTTCTTGCCCAGGTCGCGCGGGATGGGGCCGACGATGTGCGCGAGGTAGGTCTTCTTCACGCCGTACTTCGGGTGGGTCAGCCGATGCGCCAGCTCACCGTGGTTGGTGAGCAGGATGACGCCCTCGGTCTCGGTGTCGAGCCGGCCGACGTGGAAGAGCCGGGTCTCGCGGTTGGTGACGTAGTCACCGAGGCACTGCCGGCCCTCCGGGTCCTCCATGGTCGAGACGACACCGGCGGGCTTGTTCAGCGCGAAGAACTGGTAGCGCTGCGTGGCGACGGTCAGACCGTCGACCTTGATCTCGTCCTTCTCCGGGTCGACGCGCCGCCCCTGCTCCATGACGATCTCGCCGTTGACCTCGACGCGCGCCTCCTCGATCAGCTCCTCGCAGGCGCGCCGGGAGCCGAAGCCGGCCCGGGCGAGGACCTTCTGCAGCCGCTCGCCCTCCTGCTCGGCACCGGGAAAGGTCTTGGGGAGCTTGACGTCCTTCTTCCCGGCGTACCGGTCGCGGTTGCGCTCCTCGATCTGCGCCTCGTACTCGCGGGGGCGCGCCGGGTCCGTACGCCCCTGCTTCTGGGGCTGCTTGGGCCCGCCCTTGGCGCCGCCGCGGGCCGCGCCGCCGCGCCCGGCCTTGGGGCCGTCCTTGGTCGCCCCGGGGCCCACGTCGTAGCGGCGCTCCTCGGGGCGGGGCTTGCGGGGGCGGCCCTGCCCCTGCTTCTGGTCCCTGTTGTTGCCGGCGCCGCGGTGGTTACCGCGCCCGCCGCTCTTGCCGCTGCCGCTGCTTCGCATCAAAGTTCCGTCTGGTCGTCTTCGTCGTCGGTACCCGGGGTGGCCGGGCGGCTGCCCGGCACGTCGTCGTCAGGCGCGTCCGGGTCGAACGACGGTACGCCCTCCTGGGTCTCGGCCTCGATCGCCTCCGCCTCCGGGAGGAAGGGCGCGAGCTCCGGGAGCTCGTCCAGACCGCGCAGGCCCATCCGCTCCAGGAAGTAGTTCGTCGTCCTGTACAGGATCGCACCTGTTTCGGGTTCCGTGCCCGCCTCCTCTGTCAGACCGCGCTGGAGGAGGGTGCGCATGACGCCGTCGCAGTTCACTCCGCGTACGGCCGAGACCCGGCTGCGGCTCACCGGCTGCCGGTAGGCGACGACGGCCAGGGTCTCCAGGGCGGCCTGGGTGAGACGGGCCTGCTGGCCGTCCAGCACGAAGCGCTCGACGGCGGGCGCGTAGGCGGCCCGGGTGTAGAAGCGCCAGCCGCCCGCGACGTACCGCAGCTCGAAACCGCGGCCCTGGACGGTGTACTCGTCGGCCAGTTCGCGCAGCGCGTCCGCGATCTGGCGCTTCGGCCGCTCCAGTATCTTCGCGAGGTGCTCCTCGGTCGCGGGCTCGTCCACGACCATGAGGACGGCCTCCAGGGCGGGTTTGAGATCGAGGCCGGCGACGGTCCGCTGCCCGGCCGGCAGCTCGGTCGTTTGCTCGCTCACGCCTTCTTCTCCTCCTTCGGCGGCTCGGGCGGCCGGTCGAACTCGTCGGTGACGGTCGGTGTCTCGTCCCCGTCCCCGCCGGTCCACCGCACGAGCAGTTCCCCGAGCGCGGCCTCCTGCTCCAGCTCCACGGCCTTCTCGCGGTACAGCTCCAGCAGCGCGAGGAACCGCGCCACGACGGTCAGGATGTCGTCGGTGTCCTCCACCAGCGCCCGGAAGCCGGCCTCGCCCAGCTCTCTGAGCCGGGCCACGACGATCTGCGCCTGCTCCTGCACACTGACCAGCGGGGCGTGGATGTGGTCGACGTAGACCTGCGGCTTGGGCCTGGGCTGCATCGCCTTCACGGCGAGCCTGGCGAAGCCCTCGGCCCCGATGCTGATGACGACGTCGGGCAGCAGCTCGGCATGGTGCGCTTCGAGCCCGACGGTACGGGGGTAGCGCCGGGCCTCGTCGTCGAGCCGTGCGCTGAAGATGTCGGCGATCTGCTTGTACGCGCGGTACTGCAGCAGCCGGGCGAACAACAGGTCCCGCGCTTCGAGCAGCGCGAGATCGCCCTCGTCCTCCACCTCGGCGGCGGGCAGCAGCCGCGCGGCCTTCAGGTCGAGCAGGGTGGCGGCGACGACCAGGAACTCGGTCGTCTCGTCCAGGTCCCAGTCCGGCCCCAGGGCACGGATGTACGCCATGAACTCATCGGTCACCTTCGACAGCGCGACCTCGGTGACGTCCAGCTTGTGCCGGGAGATCAGCTGAAGCAGCAGATCGAAGGGACCTTCGAAGTTGGCGAGCCGGACCTTGAAGACGCCGTCGTCAGCCGCCGGGACCCCGGGCTCCACCTCCGTGAGCGCTACGCCCGCCCCTGTGCCCGCGAGGGCCAGGGCCTCGACCGGCTCCGCCGGCCGGACGTCCGCAACCGCGGGTTCCGTCCCCACGGGCGCCACAACCGGCTCCGACTCTCTCGTAGGCGGCACAGCGGGCTGCACGGGGCCCGTGGGCGGCACAACCGGCCCCACCGCGTCCGTGGGCGGCACAGCGGGATCCACCGTCGCCGCCGGTTCGACCGGCGGAGCCACCTCCGGAGCCCCCGGGCCTCTCCCCAGCGCACGCCGACGGCCGGCCGGGCCGCCGGGGGGTGGTGGGGAGGCGTTCGAGGTCATGGCCCCCGCAGGCTACCGCTACCGCCCGCGCAGCCGTCGTACGAGGATGCTGGCGTCTCCGCGGGTCTCCAGGTCGGCGAGGACCACCGCGACCGCCTCGCGGACGATGCGCCCGCGGTCGACGGCCAGGCCGTGCTCGCCGCGGAGGACGAGACGGGCGTGCTCCAGGTCCATGAGCTCCTCGGCCGACACGTACACCGTGATCTTCTCGTCGTGCCGCTCACGGCCGCTGGGACGGCGTGAGGCGGCCCGCCCGCGCTTGCGTGGTGCCGCCGCGCCCGCACCTGCCGCACCACCCGCACTCCCCGTGGCAGAACCTTCCTGCGCCGCCTGCCGGCGGGCGGCACCGGAGCGGCTGCGGGACTCCCCGGCCTCGGCCGACTCCGAGTCCGCCGCGACATGCTCCGCGCCCTCGCCGTCACCGCCCTGCGCGGGCACCGACTGCGGCGCGTCCTCCGCGCCGGCCGCCACGGCGTCGCTCTCCCCCGCCGGAGCGGGCACCCTGGCGTCGCCGTTGGCCGGACGCCTGGGCGTGGACGACTGCAGCGCCATCCCCCCTGTCGTACGGAAGAGTTCGTCGGCCCCCGGCAGACTCACTCGGCGTGACACCGGGCGAGCACCTCCCTGGCGAGCTGGCGGTAGGCGGCGGCACCGACGGAGTTGGACGCGTACGTGGTGATCGGCTCACCGGCGACCGTGGTCTCCGGGAACCGGACCGTGCGCCCGATGACCGTGTGGTAGACGTGGTCGTCGAACGCCTCGACGACGCGCGCGAGCACCTCACGGCTGTGCACCGTGCGCGAGTCGTACATGGTGGCGAGGATCCCGTCGAGCTCCAGGTCGGGGTTGAGCCGTTCCTGGACCTTCTCGATGGTCTCCGTCAGCAGGGCCACACCGCGCAGCGCGAAGAACTCGCACTCCAGCGGCACGATCACCTTGTGCGCGGCCGTCAGGGCGTTCACCGTGAGCAGGCCGAGCGAGGGCTGGCAGTCGATGACGATGAAGTCGTAGTCGTCCAGCAGCGGCTTCAGCGCGCGCTGCAGCGTCGACTCGCGGGCGACCTCGGAGACCAGCTGGACCTCGGCCGCCGACAGGTCGATGTTGCTGGGGAGCAGGTCCATGTTGGGGACCGCCGTCTTCAGCAGCACCTCGTCGGCCGCCATCCCCCGCTCCATGAGCAGGTTGTAGACGGTGAGGTCGAGTTCCATGGGGTTGACGCCGAGTCCGACCGACAGCGCGCCCTGCGGGTCGAAGTCCACGAGCAGGACACGGCGTCCGTACTCCGCGAGCGCGGCACCCAGGTTGATGGTCGACGTGGTCTTGCCGACGCCGCCCTTCTGGTTGCACATCGCGATGATCTTCGCGGGTCCGTGGTCGGTCAGCGGGCCCGGGATCGGGAAGTACGGCAGCGGGCGCCCCGTCGGGCCGACGCGCTCGCGGCGCTGTCTGGCCGCGTCGGGCGCGAGAGTGGCCGCGTACTCGGGGTCGGGCTCGTACTCCGCGTCGGGGTCGTAGAAGTGCCCCTCGGGCAGTTCGTCGTAGTCGGCGAAGTGGTTGTGGGGCGCGCCACTTCCGTCGCCGGCCATGGCGTTCACGTGATGGCCATCCATCTTCTGGTGTGCTGTGTGAGTCGCCTGCTGACTCTGGTGGGCTGCGAAGGTGCGCACAGCGACGGAGCCGACAGCCTCGAACCCCGCGGGACCCTGGTCCCGTGCAGGCATTCCTGGTTGACCACCCCCGGGAGTAAATGTCGACTCATTCACAAGTCGTCTTACCTCCTTGGTGACCAGGAAACTTCTAGACAGGTCAGCGTGGCACCATGCCGACGGTTGGCGACTCTATGGCGTGTCGGGCATCCGCAGCAACACAATCCGCCGGACCCGGCCCGATGTGTCGGCAATGAAACATCCCGCTGTCAAGGGCGTACGGCCGTCGCACGGCAGGTTTCACCGGTGTGCGAATCGGTTGAAGGGTTACGTTCGAGGCGAGTTGCTCGAGAATCGCGAAGTGACCATACACACATCCGGCCGGACCTTGTCGGGCAAGGTCCGGCCTGGTGCGAGGCGTTGACGACCCGTGTTGACGTATCGCCTTTGCCGGTGGGTGACTTAGCCGACTTACCGGCCGTCGGGTGCCGGTCGGCGGCTCAACCGAGCAGCGAGGACAGCTCCACGTGCTCCACGCCGTGCGCCTCGGCGACCTCGCGGTAAACGACCTTGCCGTCATGCGTGTTGAGACCCTTGGCCAGCGCGGCGTCGCGGCGCAGGGCGCCGACCCAGCCGTGGTCGGCCAGTTCGACGATGTACGGCAGCGTGGCGTTGGTCAGCGCGTAGGTGGAGGTGTTGGGCACCGCGCCGGGCATGTTGGCGACGCAGTAGAAGACCGAGTCGTGGACCCGGAAGGCCGGCTCGGCGTGGGTCGTCGGGCGGGAGTCCTCGAAGCAGCCGCCCTGGTCGATCGCGATGTCGACAAGGACACTTCCGGGCTTCATCCGCGAGACGAGCTCGTTGGTGACCAGCTTCGGGGCCTTGGCACCGGGGATCAGGACCGCGCCGATGACGAGGTCGGCCTCCAGGCAGGCCTTCTCCAGCTCGAAGGCGTTCGAGACCACCGTCTGGATCTTCGTGCCGAAGATCCTGTCCGCCTCGCGGAGCTTGTTGATGTCCTTGTCGAGCAGGGTGACGTGGAAGCCCATGCCGATGGCGATCTGCGCGGCGTTCCAGCCGGAGACCCCGCCGCCGATGACGACGGCCCGGCCGGCCAGCACACCCGGGACACCGCCGGGCAGCACACCCCGGCCGCCGTTGGCGCGCATCAGGTGGTAGGCGCCGACCTGCGGGGCCAGCCGGCCCGCGACCTCGGACATCGGGGCGAGCAGCGGCAGCGCGCGGCTGGGCAGCTCGACCGTCTCGTAGGCAATGGCCGTGGTGCCGGACTCCAGCAGCGCGTCCGTGCACTCCTTGGAGGCGGCCAGGTGCAGGTAGGTGAAGAGCGTCTGGTCCTTGCGGAGGCGGTGGTATTCCTCGGAAATGGGCTCCTTGACCTTCAGCAGCAGGTCGGCGGCGGCCCACACCTCGTCGGCGGTCTCCAGGATCTGCGCGCCGGCGCCCACGTACTCCTCGTCCATGATCGAGGAGCCGACGCCGGCGCCGCGCTCGATGACGACCTGGTGTCCATGACGCACCAGCTCGTGCACGCCGGCGGGGGTGATGGCCACCCGGAACTCGTTGTTCTTGACCTCGCGGGGGATGCCGACCTTCACGTCGATCACGGTCCTTGGCTCAGAGGGTGTTCAGAGGGTATGGGGGTACTTCTTAGACATACCCCGGCACACGCGGGCACACCGGGATAGACCGCAGGAGAATGTGCGGCAGAGCCAGTCTAATGAAGGTGTTCCCGCTGTCTAGCCTTTCATTGCATCAATCTTCAGCTGATGCGGTACGGATTTCGCAGGCGTCGGGTTCGTTTTGAAGGTTTGACTCGCCGAGGATTCGCTCGGCGGCGCCCCGGTGCAGCCCGGCCGACGCGGGGTCGCCGAGGTGTTCGAGGGTGTCGGCGACCCTCAGGTGCAGGGCCGCCTGCAGGCGCGTGTCCTCCGCACGTCGTGCCCACTCCACGGCCTCCCGGCAGGTGCGCAGCGACTCCTCGGGCCGGCCCGCGTACTCCTGGACCCGCGCGAGCTCGCTCAGGGCCCGCGCCTGGGCGGCCACGTCGCCGCATCTGCGGTGCCCGGCGATCGCCGCGCGCCAGTTCCGCAGCGCCTCGCCGTAGCGGCCCGCGAAGGTGTGGGCGGCGGCGATACGGCCGTACAGCCGGGCGGCCTCGGCCCGCTCGCCCCGGGCCAGCCGCTCGACCAGGGCCCGGCCGAACCAGTCGGCGGCCCGGTCGAAGTCACCGAGCTCCAGGTGCGCGCCGCCTACGGATTCCATCGCGCGGCCGGTCGCGTACGGGTCGTTCACCTCGCGTCCGGCGTCCAGCGCGGCCCGGTATCGCATCAGGGCGTCGGCCGTACGGCCGGTGCGGGCGTCGAGGTCGCCGAGGTTGAGCAGCGCGGCGGCCTGCTCGCGGGGCAGGTCCCGGCGCTCGGCCACGCCGAGGACCAGGCTGTGGATGTCGTACAGGTCGGGCGCGGCGGCCTGGGTACCGATGTGGGCCGCCATCGCCCGCACCAGCTGGGACATCAGCCGCCGGGCCAGGGTGTCCAGCTCGCCGTCGGCGACCGCGAGCCGGGCCGAGGCCAGCAGGGCGGGCCGGGTCAGCCGCAGCCAGTCGGCAGCCGCCCGCGGGGTGGGAAAGCGCAGGGCACGCGGCATGTCGAGGAGCTTCTGGCGTGCCTGGGGGCTGTCGGTCTCGGTGATCGCCCTGCAGGCTTGGAGCAGCCGCACGGTCCGCTCCAGCATGCGGGCGCGGGCCAGCTGGAGCTCGGCCGGACGCTCGTGGCGCGCGGCGAGGATCCGCAGCTGGGGGTGGAGGTAGCCGGGCACCTCGTACTGCGGCAGCGGGGAGTCCACCACGTGCAGGAAGCCGAGGGCGACGAAGTCGTCCAGGGTGGTGCGGGCGCTGCCGACGGAGCAGCCGACGAGCGCGGAGGCGGTCTGCGGGTCGACCAGTCCGGCCGGGGCGAGAGCGAGCAGGCGCAGCATCCGGGCGGCGCCCGCGGGCAGGGCGGCGTAGGCAAGCCGGAAGACCCGGGTCAGGGCGGTGCCCTCGGTGTCCTCGGAGCGCAGTTGCTTGGCGAGGTCGGAGACGGCCGCGTTGGGCCGGGCCGCGAGCCAGCCGCCAGCCAGCATCAGTGCGGCGGGCTGGCCCTGGCACTCCTCGGCGAGGCCCTCGGCGGCCCGGGGGTCGACAGTGATGCGGACCGAGCCGGTGTGCCGGGTCAGCAGTTCCACCCCGGACTTGGCGTCCAGGCCGCCCAGGGTGCAGGGGCGGACGTCCGAGATGCCGGTCAGCGGGCCCTCGGAGACCGCGACGACCAGACAGTCCGGGGCGTCCGGCAGCAGGGTGTCGACCTGCTCGGCGTCGGCCGCGTCGTCCAGCAGGAGCAGCGTGCGGCGGTCGGCCAGGGCGGTGCGCAGCGCGTCGGTGAGGTCGTCCTCGCAGGCTCCGGCCGGGGCTTCCTCGTCCAGTGCGGCGAGCAGGTCCCGGGCGGCGCGCCCGACCGGTACGGGCGTGCCGTCGGGGTCGGTCAGGCGGGCGCGCAGCACCCCGTCGGGGTAGCGGTCCGCGACCTGTCGTACGAGTTCCTCGGCGAGTGCGGTGCGGCCCGAGCCGGGTCGGCCGGCGATGAGCAGCACCCGCGCGCGGGGCGCCTTGCGGCCGGCCAGGGTGTCCAGTCCGGCGCGCTCGATGTCGGCGCGCAGTTCCTTCAACTCCCGTGTGCGGCCCAGGAACTCGTTCGCCCCGGCAGGGCGCCCGGTCAGCCGCACGTCGCCTGTTTCCACGACCTGATCCGTCACGGGCCACACTCCCGTCCCACCGCACCGCAAGCCCGCCGGGACTCCGGTTCGGGCATGCCTAAGAGCCTAGTTCACGCTCTGCAACGTTCCGGGTGGTGCACAGCGGGCGGGGCGGCCACTTCCCCCGATCGGATCAGCCGATCTTCACACCGCGAGGACTCCGGACGGGCCCCCAACGGGGCGACCGGGCCTGTCCGGCGGCCGGAGCCGATCCGCGGCCGGATCCCCGCCCGCCGGACAGGCAAGGGACCACGGACATCCGTCCACGCTCCGCGGACGAGACGGGCCGCCGACGGTCCGGGACCAGCCGACGCGACGGGCCGCCGACGGTCCGGAACCGGCCGACCAGACAGTGCACCGACGCCCCACGCCCCGGACAGGACAGCCCACCGATGCCCCAGGTCCCGCGGACGAGGCAGAACCCCTCGAACGAACGCAAACCCGGCGATACAACCGGACCAGCGGGCAAGACCAGCCCGGCCGCCCTGCCCCGACCGGGCCGGAACAAGGACGGGGCACCCCAGGCAGAGGGGTCCGCTCACGCGCACCGCTTCGCCGCCCGCCCCTGGGGCAAACGCCCCGACCCGGCCCGCCCCCGGAGGGCTCAGGCCTCGAACGGACGCGCCGGCCAGGGCGCCAGTGCCGGGCGCAGTGCGTCCAGGCCGTCCCCGGCGCGCGCGGCGACCAGGGAGAGGACGCCCACGACGAGGCAGTTGTTGTGCAGCTCACCTGCCAGCACGCCCCGGACGAGGTCCTCGACCGGCACCCGGTCGAGTTCCATGTCAGCTTCTTCCTCCTCGACCGCGAAGCGTTCGCCCTCGGCCTCGGACAGCTCGCGCGCGAGGAAGATCCGCACGGCCTCGTCACAGCCGCCGGGCGTGGTGTAGACGTCGGTCAGCACCCGCCAGTCCTCGGCCTTGACGTGCGCCTCCTCGTACAGCTCACGCTGCGCGGCGTGCAGCGGGTTCTCGCCGGGGACGTCGAGCAGTCCGGCCGGGATCTCCCACAGCTTGTGGCGCACGGGGTGGCGGTACTGGCGCAGGACCAGGACGCGGTCGGACTCGTCGAGGGCGAGGACGGCCACGGAACCGGGGTGGACCTGGTAGTCACGGCCGACCACGGTGCCGTCGGGCATGACCACGTCGTCGGTGCGGACGGAGGTCTTGTTGCCCACGAAGGGGGTCTGAGTCGCCCGGATCTCCCACTCCTGCGGGGTGTCCTTGATCGTCATGCCTGTCCTTCCACGTGCCGCACGACCTGCCGAAACAAAACCGGGGTGCACACCCATTGAAGGGATGCACCCCGGCCACCGTACAACTGGTCTGTTACTTCGAAGTCTTCCGCTCGACCGCGGCCTTGACGAGTCCGGCGAACAGCGGGTGCGGACGCGTCGGGCGCGAGCGCAGCTCCGGGTGTGCCTGCGTGGCGACCAGGTACGGGTGGACGTCGCGCGGGTACTCGACGTACTCGACGAGCTTGCCGTCCGGCGAGGTGCCGGAGAACAGGATGCCCGCCCGCTTCTCCAGCTCGGCGCGGTAGGCGTTGTTCACCTCGTAGCGGTGACGGTGCCGCTCCTCGACGTACTCCTTGCCGTCGTACACCTCGCGCACGATCGAGCCCTCGGCGAGCTTCGCCGGGTACATGCCGAGCCGCATGGTGCCGCCCATGTCACCCTCACCGGCGACGATGTCGAGCTGCTCGGCCATGGTGGAGATGACCGGGTGGGAGGTGGCGGGGTCGAACTCGGTGGAGTTGGCGTCCGAGATATCGGCCATGTGGCGCGCGGCCTCGATCACGATGCACTGCAGGCCGAGGCAGAGGCCGAGCAGCGGGATCTTGTTCTCGCGGGCGTACTTGATCGCGCCGACCTTGCCGAGCACACCGCGGTCGCCGAAGCCGCCGGGGATACAGACGCCGTCGACGTCGCCGAGCTGCTGGGCCGCGCCCGCCGGGGTCTTGCAGTCGTCGGAGGTGACCCACTTGATCTTCACGCGGGCCCGGTTGGCGAAGCCGCCGGCGCGCAGCGCCTCGGTGACCGACAGGTAGGCGTCGGGCAGGTCGATGTACTTGCCGACCAGCGCGAGGATGATCTCGTGGTCGGGGTTGTGGACCCGGTCGAGCAGGTCGTCCCAGGTCGTCCAGTCGACGTCGCGGAACGGCAGGTCCAGCTTGCGGACGACGTAGGCGTCCAGGCCCTCGCCGTGCACGGTCTTGGGGATGTCGTAGATCGAGCGGGCGTCGGGGCAGGCGACGACGGCGGCCTCGTCGACGTCGCACATCAGCGAGATCTTCCGCTTGATCGCGGTGGGCACCTCGCGGTCGCAGCGCAGCACGATCGCGTCCGGCTGGATACCGATGTTGCGCAGGGCCGCGACCGAGTGCTGGGTGGGCTTCGTCTTCAGCTCACCCGAGGGACCGATGTACGGCAGGAGCGAGATGTGGACGACGAAGACGTTGTCACGGCCGACCTCGTGACGGACCTGGCGGACGGTCTCCAGGAACGGCAGCGACTCGATGTCGCCGACCGTGCCGCCGACCTCGGTGATCACGACGTCGACCTCGTCCGTCGCCATGCGGCGGATGCGGTGCTTGATCTCGTTCGTGATGTGCGGGATGACCTGCACGGTGTCGCCCAGGTACTCCCCGCGCCGCTCCTTGGCGATCACGGTGTTGTACACCTGGCCGGTGGTGACGTTGGCGGAGCCGTCGAGGTCGCGGTCGAGGAAGCGCTCGTAGTGGCCGATGTCCAGGTCGGTCTCGGCCCCGTCGTTGGTGACGAACACCTCACCGTGCTGGAAGGGGTTCATCGTGCCCGGGTCGACGTTCAGGTACGGGTCGAGCTTCTGCATCACGACGCGCAGACCGCGGGCCTTGAGCAGCATGCCGAGGCTGGAGGCCGTCAGGCCCTTGCCGAGCGAGGAGACGACACCCCCGGTGACGAAGATGTGCTTGGTCGTCGAGTTACGAAAAGCGGCGGGCGGCATGGCCAAGACGGGGCTCCCGTGGTCGCGGTCTGGGGGTGCGGGGCGGCTGCCTGCCGGAGGTTCCGGGGGCGCCGTCGCTGCGGTTCGGGGGTTCCCTGTCGAAGATTCCCCTCCGGGGAAGGGGCCCACCGGTCCACGGGCTACCAGCGTATCAGCGCCTCGGGGCGATGGCTTCCGGCCACGCTCCGCACACATCCCGACACGGAGGCGATCGCCCTCACCGGTCCCTCACCCCTTGCTCACTCGTTCGGCGTACTCGCCTTGCCCGGACCGGCACCCGGATCATCCGCGTGCGTCGTATCCTGCTCGGACACTCGCTGCCGAGCCCGTCCGGCCCAACGGCACCACCCACCGCCCGTAAACACCGGAACAACGTGAGCTCGTCAGTTCGTTGAGCAACAATTGGCGCTTTGCATCACGGCTGAGTGACCTGTTTTGCTTCATCGCTCAACGACGCATTGCAAGACCTGCTGAAACCCCCCTTGACCGCACTAGCGACAGCCCCCTCGTGGGGTGACGTGGCCGTTCGACTGGAGTTGCACGTGGCCGGGCGCATCGAAGACTACGCACTCATCGGAGACATGCAGACCGCTGCCCTGGTCTGCCGGGACGGGACGGTCGACTGGCTGTGCCTGCCCCGCTTCGACTCGCACGCCATCTTCGCCGGCCTGCTGGGCACCGAGGAACACGGCTTCTGGCGGCTCGGCCCCGCCCATGCCTCCGACCAGGAACCGCCCACCGCCGCCCGGCGCACCTACCGGGGCGACTCGCTGATCCTGGAGTCCGAGTGGGACACCCAGCGGGGCACGGTCCGGGTGACGGATTTCATGCCGCCGCGTGACGGCGCCCCGCAGCTGATCCGGATCGTGGAGGGCGTCTCGGGGCGGGTGCCGATGCGCTCGGCGCTGAGGATGCGGTTCTCCTACGGGCGGGTGGTGCCGTGGGTGCACAAGCACGAGGGGCGCACGGTGGCCGTCGCGGGCCCCGACTCCGTGTGGTTCGACACATCCGCGGAGACGTACGGCAAGTCGCTGACCACGTACGCGGACTTCACGGTGGCGCCGGGTGACCGGATCGCGTTCACGATCTCCTGGGAGCCCTCGCACAAGGAGCCGCCGCCGCTGCCGGAGCCGGAGCAGTCGCTGGAGGCGACGGAGGACTTCTGGCGCGAGTGGGTCGACCACTGCACGTACCACGGCCCGTACCGCGAGGCCGTGATCCGGTCGCTGATCACGCTGAAGGCGCTGACGTACGCCCCGACCGGCGGCATCGTCGCCGCGCCGACCACCTCCCTGCCGGAGGACATCGGCGGCGTGCGCAACTGGGACTACCGCTACACGTGGCTGCGCGACGCGGCGATCACACTGTCCTCGCTGCTGCGCACCGGCTACCGCGAAGAGGCCCGCGCCTGGCGCGAATGGCTGCTGCGGGCGGTGGCGGGCGACCCGGAGAACCTGCAGATCATGTACGGCATCGCCGGCGAGCGCGAGCTCGGCGAGGCGGAGCTGGACTGGCTGCCGGGCTACGAGACCTCCGCCCCGGTCCGGGTCGGCAACGGCGCGGCGCACCAGCTCCAGCTGGACGTGTACGGCGAGGTCACCGAGGCCCTGCACTTGGCCCACATGACGGGCCTCGCGCGCAACGACTACGCCTCGCTGCTCCAGCTGAAGCTGATCCGCTACCTGGAGGACCACTGGCAGGAGCCGGACGAGGGCATCTGGGAGGTGCGCGGCCCGCGTCGCCACTTCGTGCACTCCAAGGTGATGGCCTGGGTCGCCGTCGACCGCACGATCAAGCTGATCGAGTCCGGCGACGCGGACGGCCCGCTGGAGCGCTGGCGCGAGCTGCGCGACGACATCCACCGGGACGTGTGCGACAAGGGCTACGACAAGGAGCGCAACACCTTCACGCAGTCGTACGGCTCGAAGGAGCTGGACGCGTCGCTGCTGCTGATCCCGCAGATGGGCTTCCTGCCGCCGGACGACAAGCGCGTCATCGGCACCATCGAGGCGATCCAGCGGGAACTGTCCACGCCGGACGGCTTCATCCTGCGCTACCCGACCTCGGGCGGCGACGAGGGCGTCGACGGGCTGCCCGGTGACGAGGGCGCGTTCCTGGCCTGTTCGTTCTGGATGGCCGACGACCTGGCGATGATCGGCCGCGTGGACGAGGCCCGCAAGCTGTTCGAGAAGCTGCTGTCCCTGCGCAACGACCTCGGACTGCTGGCCGAGGAGTGGGACCCGCGTCTGCAGCGCCAGGTGGGCAACTTCCCGCAGGCCTTCAGCCACGTGCCGCTCATCGACACGGCGCTGCGACTGACGGCTTCGGGCGCCTACGGCGGCTGAACGGATCCGTTCGGCGCCGGGCGGCCCGCGGGGGCGTTCACCGCGGCCTGAGGGCCGTGAGCGTGCGCTCCCCCGCCGGATCGCCCGCCGTGGCCGGGACCAGGGCGATCTCGTCGAGTCCCGCTTCGGCGTAGGCGTCGACGCGGGCGCGCACCGTGCCGGCGTCTCCAACGAGGGCGACCGTGCCCGCGGCCTCCGGAGGCAGGGCCCGCAGCAGGGTGTCAGGGTCCGCGCCCTTGGCGGCCAGCTCGACGACCTCGGCGAAACCGGCGTCGACGAACATGTCGCTGTAGCCCGGCACGGCGAGGTAGCCGACGACGCTGCGCAGCACCTGCCGGAGCGACTCCGGCTCCGGGTCGACGGCGGCGGGCAGCCAGGCGGCCAGCCGCGGCGGCGTACGCCCCGCCCGCTCGGCGGCCGCCCGCATCCGCGCCCGCAGCATACGGACCTGCCCGGGCGAGAGGAGGTCGAGGAGCATCCGGTCGGCGTGCCCGACGGCCGCGGCGACCGCGCGCTCCCCGAACGCCGCGACGGTGAGCGGACCGCCGGGCGGCGGCAGCCGCCTCAGGAAGCCGCTGCCGGGCACGATCGGCTCGCCCGGCGCGCCGTCCATCAGCGCCCGCACGGCCGCGGCCGACTCCTCCAGGGCCGCGGCGGGCCGGGTGCGCGGCCTGCCGTGCACTCCCTCGACGACCCGCTTGCTGGAGGTGCCCAGGGCCACGCCGACAGGCCGGCCGGTGACGGCCGCGGCGGAGGCGGCGCCCCGGGCGATGGTGAGCGGGTCGCGCACCGACACCGGCACGGGCCCGGCGGTCAGCGCGGCATGCTCGGTGGCCGCGCCGATCGCCGCCGCCAGGACGAACGAGTCCCACGTCGGTCCCTCGCCCGCCCACACCTCCCGGTACCCGAGCCGGTCGGCGAGCACCGCGACCCGCAACGGCTCCCCGACCGGACTGTCGTCCTCCCGCCCCACCGCGACCACGCTGATGTCCATGACCGCGCCCGTACCCGGTCGGTCACGCCGTAATCGAGAGGGACATCCGCTCCGGGATCCGCGGGGGACCGCCCCGTGCCCCTCCGGAGATGTCCGCTGGGCACCCGCGCGGGTAGCGTCCGCACATGGACAGCGGGACGGACAGCGCGTACGACACCCAGGGCGCCGGGATCACGGTGCAGCGGGCGCTGGAGCTGCCGGGGCTGCGCAGCGGGCTGCCCGAGGTGCTGGCGGGCGCCGAGCGGCTCGGGCACACCGTGCGCTGGGTACACGCCGGCGAGGTGCCGCACATCGCCTCCCTGCTCAAGGGCGGCGAACTCCTTCTGACCACCGGCTACGGCCTCGGCACCCGCCCGGCCGAACAGCGGGCGTTCGTGCGCACCCTGGCCGAGCGCGGCATCGCGGCCCTGGTCGTGGAGCTCGGCCCGCGCTTCACCCGGCTGCCCGCCGCCCTCGTCGACACGGCACGCGCGGCCGGGCTGCCGCTCGTCCAGCTGCACCGCGAGGTGCCGTTCGTCACGGTCACGGAGGAGGTCCACACCGAGATCGTCAACGGCCACTACGCGCTGCTCCAGCGGGCCGATGAGGTGCACCGGCGGTGCACGCGGGCCGTGCTGGGCGGCGGTGGGGTGCCCCAAGTGCTGGGCATCCTCGCCGACTTCGCCACCAACCCGGTGTTCCTGGAGACGGCGGACGGGCAGTTGCTGTACGCCGCGGGAGCCGGCCCCGAGGGCGCGGACCCGCTCCAGGTGTGGGAGGGGCTGCGCGGCCAGCACAAGGACGAGCCGCCGCTCGCGGGCTCGGTCCTCGTGGACGTACCCGGCGGCGGGCCCGGCAGCGGGGGTGTCCGGGCGCGTCTGGTCCTGCTGCCCGTACGGACTCCCCTGGCGCCCCTGCACCGCATGGCGGCCGACCGGACCGCGGGCATCCTGGCCGTGGTGCTGATGCAGGCGCGGCAGGAGGAGGAGCTGGCGGCGCGCGGACGCGGCGACTTCCTCACGGACCTCGCCGAGGGCCGGGTCACGGCGCAGGACGCCCCGGCGCAGGCGCGCGTCCTGGGCTTCCGGCCGGGCGAGGGGCCGCTGCTGCCGGTGGTCATGCGGCTCGGGGACGCCCTGTCCCCTGACGGGGGCACCGCCCGCTCGAGCGGAGCCGGGAGTGGGGGAGGCTGGGCCGTGCTGGCCCGGGCGGTGTCCGAGGAACTGGCGTCGGTGGGTGTGCCGGTGCTGCTCGGGGTGCGGCCGGTGGAGGGGCGGGTGCTGGTGCTGCTCGGGCTGCGCTCGGAGCGGGAGACGGTCGCGGACCGGGTCGCGGCGGCGTTGCGGGCCGGGGTGGGCCGGGCCGGGATGCTGCGGCCGGGCGGGCGGCCGCCCGTGGTGGTCGTGGGGACGGCCGGCGGCTGGACGGCGGCGGCGTCGGGACTGCGGCACGCCGCCGAGACGGCCACCGCGGCCCAGGGTCTGCCGGACCGGCCCTGGTACGACGCCCGCCGCCTCGACATCGACCTGCTGCTGTGGCGGCTGCGCGACCATCCGGACCTGGCCGCATTCGTCGACCGGGCCCTCGGCCCGCTCCTGGACCACGACCGCCGCTCCCGGCCGCCCCTGCTGCCCACCCTGACGACCTACCTCGCGCACGCGGGACGCAAGGCGGAGACGGCCCGGGAGCTCCACCTCAACCGGCAGACGCTGTACAACCGCCTGGCCCGGATCGGAGAGTTGCTGGGCACGGACCTCGACGACCCCCAGACGGTCCTGGCCCTGAGCCTGGCGCTGCGGGCCCGCAGGCACGTGCCGTGAGGACCCTCAGCAGAGGGGCAGGGGCTGGGTCAACTCGTCGTACACGCTGAGCACTTGGGCGACCGTCTCGTCCTCGGTGGGCCAGGTGGCCGCCTGCCGGGCGCCCCGGTCGCTGAGCAGTTCCCGGCGCGCGGGGTCGCCGAGGAGGCGCACGACGGAATCGGCGAGGGCCTTCGCGTCCCCGTACGGGACGAGTTCGGCCGCGTCGCCGACGAGTTCGGGGATGCCGCCGACACCGGTCGCGACGAGCGGCACCCGCGCGTGCAGCGCTTCCTGGGCGAGAACGGAGCGCGCTTCCCAGCGGCTGGGCAGCAGGACGAGGTCGGCGGCGGCGAGCAGGTCGGTGATGTCGTCGCGCCGCCCGATGAGCCGGACCGGCAGCCCCTCCTCCTCGATCCGCGCCTGGAACTCGGCGCGCAGCGGTCCCTCCCCCGCGATCACGACCAGGGGGACGGGATCGAGGCGGCGCCAGACACGCGCGGCGTCAAGCAGCACGTCGTACCCGCGGTGCCGCTCCAGGGAGCCCACGGCCATCAGCAACGGCCGCCCGATGGCCCCGAGTTCGGCGCGCACCTTGGACCGCAGCCGGTCGGGGTCGTCGGGCTCGATGCGCCTGCGGGGGCCGGGCAGCGCGACGGCCGCGAGCCGCGCGTCGCGCGCGCCCGTGCGCCGCGCCCGGTCCACGAGCGCCGAAGTCGTCCCGAGCACCACCGTGGCCGCCTTAGCGACCCTGCGCTCCAGCATCCGCAGCATGTGGGCACGCGCGCCCTCGGCATGCGCCCGGTCGTGCCACGTCACGACCAGCGGAGTGCGCACGCGCCGCCCGCTGAGGGCGAGCACGGTACGGAAGGAGGCGTGCAGCCCGTGCGCGTGCACCAGATCGGCGTTGGCGCAGGCCGCCCGCAGGGCCGCCACCGACACCGGGTCGCTGCTGCGCGGCACGTGCACGTGGTCGGCGCCGACACCACGGAAGTCATAGGAGCGATCCGCCTCGAAGGGGGCGCACACCGTGACTCTCACGCCCCTCGCCACGAGCCCGGCGGCCAGCGAGCGCACATGCGCACTGCTGGCGGCGTTGCCTCCGCCCAGCACCTGCACGGTGCGCAGCGGCGACTGGCCAGGCGGTGAGTGACTGCTCACGGGGGTCACGTGGCCAGGCTCCTGGTTCGGGTCGGGCGGTCACGGCGCGGTTTCCCGCGCATACTCCGCCAAGCATGCCAGGACATACGGGGGTTCCGGGAACGCCGGAACCCCGTCGGCGCGACCGAGGGGCGCGGCCACGAGGGAACGCGCCGGACCGGGTCACCCACACGAGTGAAGTTGGGTGACCCGCCCAGCCCTGCTCGACCGCCGGCCCGCCGCTCCGGCTATCCGTCCGCCCGAGCCGTCGCCAGCAGTTCCTCCGCGTGCGCCCGGGCCGTCTCCGAGTCCTCCTGGCCGGCGAGCATGCGGGACAGCTCCCGCACCCGGTCCTCGCCGTCCAGGACCTTGACGCCGGAGCGGGTCACGGAACCGTCGTCGGTCTTCTCGACCAGCAACTGCCGGTCGGCGAAGGCGGCGACCTGGGGCAGGTGCGTCACCACCACGACCTGCGCGCTCTTCGCCAGCCGTGCCAGCCGCCGGCCGATCTCGACGGCCGCCTTGCCGCCGACACCGGCGTCGACCTCGTCGAAGAGGTACGTCGGCACCGGGTCCGTCCCCGCGAACACGACCTCCACGGCCAGCATCACGCGGGACAGCTCACCGCCCGACGCGCCCTTGGCGATCGGCCGGGGCGGCGCGCCCGGGTGCGGGGCCAGCAACAGCTCGACCTCGTCGGCCCCCGCGGGCCCGTAGGCGACGGGACGTCCGTCGACCTCGACGCCCTCCGGGTCCTCGGTCTGCCGGATGTCGAAGGACACGCGCGCGTGCGGCATGGCGAGCGAGGCCAGCTCGGCGGTCACGGCGGCGGCGAACCGCTCGGCGGCCTCCGTCCGGGCGTCCGTCAGGGCCTGCGCCAGCCCGCCCAGTTCGGCCCGCAGCCCGTCCCGCTCGGCGGTCAGTTCCCCGAGCCGCTCGTCGTCGCCGTCGAGTTCGGTCAGCCGGGCGGCACCCCGCTCGGCCCAGACCAGCACCGCGGCGATGTCCTCGCCGTACTTCCGGGTCAGCCCCGTGAGCGCGGCCCGCCGCTCCTCGACGGCCGCCAGCCGCAGCGGATCGGCGTCCAGGTCGTCGGCGTACCCCGCGAGGTCCCCGGCCGCGTCGCGCAGCAGGATCCCGATCTCCCCGATGCGGTCGGCGAGCGCGGCCAGCGCCGGATCGTGGGACCGTACGGCGTCCAGAGCCCGCTGGGCGCCCGCGACGAGCGTCCCGGCGTCGACGCCCTCGGGGTCCTCCGGATTGCCCGCGAGCGCGGCGTGCCCGGCCGCGGCGGCGGACGCCAGGGCCTCGGCGTGCCCGAGCCGCTCGGCTTCCTCGGCCAGCTCCACGTCCTCGCCGGCCCGGGGCTCGACGGCGGCGATCTCGTCGAGCCCGTACCGCAGCATGTCGGCCTCCTGGGCCCGTTCACGCGCGAGGGTGGTGATCTCGTCCAGCTCGGCGGAGACGGCCCGCAGCCGCTGGTACGCCTCGCCGTACTTGGCCAGCGGCACGGCGACCGCGTCGCCCGCGTACCGGTCGAGCGCCTGCCTCTGCCGGGACAGCTTGAGCAGCCCCTGCTGGTCGGTCTGCCCGTGCACGGCCACCAGTTCGTCGGCGAGCTCGGCCAGCACGCCCACGGGCACGCTGCGCCCGCCCAGGTGTGCCCGCGAGCGCCCCTCGGCCGAAACGGTACGGCTGATCAGCAGGGCCCCGTCGTCGAGCTCGGCGCCGGCCTCCTCGGCGCGTACGGCGGCCGTGCCGTCGCCGGGAACGGCGATCCGCCCCTCCACGACCGCCTTCCCGGCCCCGATCCGCACGAGCGCAGGGTCGGCCCGCCCGCCGAGCAGCAACCCCAGGCTGGTGACCACCATGGTCTTGCCCGCGCCCGTCTCACCGGTGACCGCGGTGAACCCGGGCGACAGCTCGACCACGGCGTCGTCGATCACGCCGAGCGACCGTATCCGCATCTCCTCCAACACGGACACGACCTTACGAGGTCCGGGCCGGGGATGGCGACTGGCCTGCCCTTGTCACCCACGCGAGTGGACCGCGGCTAGTGCCGCGGCAGGCAACGTTTGCCCGTCAAGGAGCGGCGTCGTGGGGGTGCCTCCCGCCCGAGCCGTGCGAAGCGCGGTTCGAGGGTGGGGGAGCGTGCTCTCGGCGTGCCGGCCGGAAGTCCTCGTACTGGATGTACTTGGGCTTTCGGCCGGTGCGGCGAGTGGGGGCACCTCCCACGCCTTTCGGGCAGTGGGGGAGCGTGCCGGGCGTCGCGACGTGGCGAACGTTGCCTGTCGCGGCACTAGTGCGGAGCCCCCCGCCACCCGGAGACGGGCAGCGCGAACTTGGCCACCAACCGGTCCGTGAAGGACGCATGGTGCAGCCGGGCCAGCCGCACCGGCACAGCCCCCCGCCGCACCTCCACCCGGGCGCCGGGCGGCAACTCCACGGTCCGCCGCCCGTCACACCACAGCACACCCGGCGGAATGTGGGGCAGAACCTCCACAGCCAACACGGAATCCGGCGATGTCACCAACGGCTTGGCGAACAACGCGTGCGCGGAGATCGGCACCATCAGCAGCGCCTCCACCTCCGGCCACACCACCGGTCCGCCTGCCGAGAACGCGTACGCGGTCGACCCGGTCGGCGTCGCACACACGATCCCGTCGCAGCCGAAGCCCGTCACCGGCCGCCCGTCGATCTCCAGGACGACCTCCAGCATCCGCTCCGCGGACACCTTCTGCACGGCCGCCTCGTTCAGCGCCCAGTCCGTGTGCACGATGTCCCCGTTGCGGTGCACCACAACGTCGACGGTCATCCGCTCCTCGACCTCGTACGCCTTGGTCACCACCCGGTCGACCACCTTGTCGAGGTCGTCCCGCTCGGCCTCCGCGAGGAACCCGACGCGCCCGAGGTTGACGCCGAGCATCGGCACGCCCGACGCCCGCGCGAACTCGGCGCCGCGCAGCAGCGTGCCGTCGCCGCCCAGCACGATGAGCAGCTCACACCCGTCGAGGCACTGCGGGGTGGCCTCCTTGACCAGCTCCACCTCCGACGGCAGCGGCAGGTCGCGCGCCTCGGCCTCCAGGACGCGCACGCCCAGCCCGGAGCGCAGCAGCCCCTTCACCACGAGCTCGGCACTGCGCACGGCGGCGGGGCGCCCCGTGTGGGCGAGCAGGAAAACAGTACGAGCTCGGTTCTCGGTCAACGGGGCCCCTCCGCCACTGCTCGGTCGACGTCGGCCGGGTCCAGTTCCGCTGCTCCGGCCCGCAGCCACAAGAAGTATTCGACATTCCCCGACGGCCCGGGCAGCGGACTGGCCGTCACGCCCTTCACCCCGAGCCCCAGCCCCCAGGCCTTCCCGGCCACCCCCCGGACCGCTTCGGCCCGCAGTTGGGCGCTGCGTACGACGCCCCCGCTGCCCAGCCGCTCCTTCCCCACCTCGAACTGCGGCTTGACCATCATCACCAGATCGGCGTCCGGTTTCACGCACCGCGCCAAGGCGGGCAGGACCAGCCCGAGCGGGATGAAGGACAGATCCCCCACGACAAGATCCACAGGCTCCCCACCGATCGCTTCAAGCGTCAACTCGCGTACGTTCGTACGGTCCTTGACGGTGACGCGTTCATCGTTTCGGAGCGACCACGCGAGTTGGCCGTATCCGACGTCCACGGCGACGACGTGAGCGGCGCCCGCGCGCAGCAGGACGTCGGTGAAACCGCCGGTGGAGGCGCCGGCGTCCAGCGCCCTGCGCCCCTCGACGGGCAGCCCCCGCGGCACGAACACCTCGAGCGCGCCCGCGAGCTTGTGGCCGCCGCGGGACACGTAGTCGGGGTCGTCACCGTCCGGGGCCACCACGATCGCGGCCGCGGTCTCCACCTGCGTGGCGGGCTTGGTCGCGACGGTCTTGCCGACGGACACCCGCCCGGCGGCGATCAGCTGGCCGGCATGCTCACGCGAGCGCGCGAGCTTCCGGCGGACCAGCTCCGCGTCGAGACGGCGGCGTGCGACTCCTGCCACGTTCGGTTCAGCTCCTAGGTCCGTGCGGCGACGGGGGCGCCGGAGGTCCCGGGCGGGCGTCGAGCGCGGTGAGCGCGTCGCGCAGCCCCCGGTGTACATCCTCGTACACCTCGATGTGTCCGTCCGTGGCGAGGTGGTCCGCGTCGCCGAGCCGGTCCAGGACCGCGTCCACACCGGCGTCGCCGGTGGGGGTGCGGGGCACGTGCATAGGGGCGGGGGCGGCGGGGTCGTGCCCGGGTTCCTCCTGCGCCACCACCGGAGTCTCGGGAACTGCGTCGTCCATGCCCCGACGCTACCGCGAACCGCTGCGGTACCGTCGACCGCGATGGCCACGATCGAGGAGTGCCGCAGCGCACTCGACAAACTCTCGGACAACATGCAGCGCGCCGAAGGGGACGTCCGCGACGCCGCGGCCCTGGACCGTTCGGTGAGCTGCCACATCACGGACCTGGACGTCACCTTCGCCGGCCGGATGCGCGGCGGGCGGATCGAGGTGCGGGACACCGTGCCCGGACCGCCGCCCGTCAAGGCCGAGATCAGACTCGCCATGACCGGTGACGACCTGGTGGCGCTGGTCGGCGGCGAGCTGAACTTCGCCAAGGCCTGGGGCTCGGGCCGGGTGAGGCTGTCCGCGGGCGTGCGCGACCTGCTCCAGCTCAGGAAGCTTTTGTAGCGGACACCTTCCCGGTCTCTGCCCCGCTCCCTGCCCCGCCCGCCCCGGCGCGTGCCTTCCGCGCCGCCGGCACGACCAGTGGTGTGCCCGTCTCCGGGTCGTCGATGACCTGGCAGCGCAGCCCGAAGACCTCCTCGACCAGCCCGGCCGTGACGATGTCCTTCGGCGCGCCCTCGGCGACGGCCCGGCCCTCGCGCAGGGCGATGAGGTGAGTGGCGTAGCGGGCGGCGTGGTTCAGGTCGTGCAGCACGGCGACGAGCGTGCGGCCCTGCTCCTCGTGCAGCTCCGCGCACAGGTCCAGGACGTCGATCTGATGCTGGATGTCCAGGAACGTCGTCGGCTCGTCGAGCAGCAGCAGCGGTGTCTGCTGGGCGAGCGCCATGGCGATCCACACGCGCTGGCGCTGGCCTCCCGAGAGTTCGTCGACGTAGCGGTCGCCGAGTTCGGCGACGCCGGTCTGCCGCATGGACTCCTGGACGACCCGCTCGTCCTCGGCGGACCACTGGCGCAGGATGCCCTGGTGCGGGTAGCGGCCGCGGCCGACCAGGTCGGCGACGGTGATGCCGTCGGGTGCGATGGACGACTGGGGCAGCAGACCGAGGGTCCGCGCGACCTTCTTGGCGGGCATCGACTGGATGACCTGCCCGTCCAGCAGCACCCGGCCCTCGCTCGGCTTGAGCATCCGCGACAGCGCCCGCAGGAGCGTCGACTTGCCGCACGCGTTGGGGCCGACGATCACCGTGAACGAGTGGTCGGGTATCTCGACCGACAACTGCTCGGCGATGACCCGCTGGTCGTAGGCGAGGGTGACGTTCTCGGCGGACAGGCGGTTCACGGGGTTCCTTTGGTAGTTCAGTCCGCTGCTGGCGGTGCTGTCGGCGCGCGTCCCCGCGCCGCGGCCGGTACTCATATCCGGCCCGCCCTGCGCTCACTGACCAGCAGCCACAGCAGATAGACACCGCCGAGTACACCGGTGACCACGCCCACGGGCAGCTGCTCGGCGCCGAACGCCCGCTGCGAGACCCAGTCGGCGACGACCAGCAGGGTGGCGCCCATGCACAGGGAGGGCAGCAGGTTCGGCCCGGGCGACCGGGTCAGGCGCCGGGCCAGCTGCGGCGCGGTGAGCGCGACGAAGCTGACGGGACCGGCCGCGGCGGTGGCGGAGGCGGTGAGCAGCACGGCCGCCACCATCAGCAGCAGCCGTACGCGCTCCACCCGGACCCCGAGGGCGTAGGAGACGTCGTCGCCCATCTCCATCATCCGCAGCCCGCGCGCGTTGGCCAGGACGAGCGGCACGAGTACGGCGGCCAGCGCGAGCAGCGGCCACACCTGGTCCCAGTCACGGCCGTCGAGCGAGCCCGTCATCCACACGACCGCGCGGGCCGCGTCCACGATGTCCGACTTGGTGAGCAGATAGCCGTTGACCGCCGTGACGATCGCGGAGACACCGATACCGACCAGGACCAGCCGGTAGCCGTGCACGCCCCGCTTCCAGGCGAGCACGTAGATGGCGAGCCCTGTCACCAGGCCGCCCACGAGCGCCCCCGCGGCGACCTGGTTGGGGCTTCCGGAGGTCAGCACGATGACCACGAGCGCTCCGGCCGTCGCCCCTTGGCCGAGACCGAGCACATCCGGACTGCCCAGCGGGTTTCGGGAGATGGTCTGGAACAGCGCGCCGCCGAGCCCGAGCGAGGCACCGACCAGCAGTCCGACCAGGACCCGCGGCAGCCGGAGCTCGTTGACGATGAACTCCTGGCCTGGGCTGCCCTCGCCGAGCAGCGTCCGCAGCACGTCGGAGGCCGGGATCGGGAAGTCGCCGGTGCCGATGAGCACGACACTCGCCGCGAGCGCCGCGGCCAGCAGCAGGAGCACGACGGTGAAGGCCCGCACGTCCAGGCGTATCGAGAGCCCGCCCGCGGTCCGCACCGCACGGTTGGTGGTCTTCACAGCTGCGTCGTCCTCCGCCGTCGTACGAGAAAGATGAACACCGGACCGCCGAGGATCGCGGTGACGATGCCCACCTGCAGCTCCGAGGGCCTGGCCACGATCCGGCCGATGACGTCGGCGCCCAGCAGCAGCACGGGCGACAGGATCGCCGCGTACGGCAGGATCCAGCGCAGGTCGGGCCCGGTGAAGGAGCGCACCACGTGCGGCACCATCAGCCCGACGAAGACGATCGGCCCGCAGGCGGCGGTCGCGGCCCCGCACAGCACCGTCGCGGCCAGCATGGACAGCGCCCGCGTCCGGTTCAGGTCGGCACCGAGCGCCCTGGCGGTGTCGTCGCCCATGGCCATGGCGTTGAGCGGCCGGGCCAGGGCGAGTGCCAGGACCGTGCCGGTCAGGAGGAACGGCAGAACCTGCTCGATGGTCGAGTCGGTCGCCGAAGCCAGCGAACCGACCGTCCAGAACCGCATCTTGCCGAGGGCCGCCTCGTCCATGATCATCACGGCCTGTAGGTAGCCGTAGAGCGCGGCGCTGATCGCCGTACCGGCGAGCGCGAGCCGTACCGGTGTCGCGCCCCGGCCGCCGCCGAGGAACCAGACCAGCGCCCCGACCACGGCCGCGCCGAAGAACGCGAACCAGACGTAGCCGGTGAGCGACGTGACCCCGAAGTACGTGATGGCCGTGACGACCGCGGCGGAGGCGCCCGCGTTGATGCCGAGCAGGCCGGGATCGGCCAGCGGGTTGCGCGTGAGGGCCTGCAGGACCGCCCCGGCGAGCCCCAGGGCGGCACCGGCGAGCACCCCGAGCAGCGTCCGCGACACCCGCTCCGCGACCACGACGTCGCCGTAGGTCCCCGACTCCTCGAACAAGCCGTGCCAGACCTGCCCGAGGGACAGCTCTTTCGCTCCGATCGCGATACTCGCCAGGGCCACGAGCACCAGGATCGCGACGGACAGCAGCAGCCCGAAGGCGCGTACGGTCCGTCGGGCCGGGGGCGCGGGGGCGGTCTCCGCGCGCTGTTCGGGGGGACTGTCGACCAACACGCAGTTAGGTTAGCCTACCCTCGCATTGAGGCGGGATGCGGATGCCCGCCGCCGCGCTCGGGTGCCCAACCGTGCCCCACCGTGCCCCACTGCACCACGACGCCACGGACACTGACAGGCGCTCAGATACCCAGCCGCGCCAGCGCCTTCCCGGCGTCCAGCTCGCACACACCATCTGCGGCGGCCGTCCAGGCCGCGGCGCACAACGCGCGCAGCCCGTCCAGAGCCTCGCCCTCCCCCTCCAGCTCCAGCCGCTCCGCACCGGCCGCCGCCGCCCAGCCGCCGCACCGGAACCCGTCGCCGGCCTCGGCGACCTCCGGCTGACCGCCGAGCATCCCCCGCAGGTCGGCGTCCACGTACGTCGGCCGGTGCTGCGGCGGCGCGGCCAGCAGTTGCCGGCCGTCGGTGACCCCGGTCAGGACCAGCAGCGAGTCGACGTCCCCGTTGAACGCCCCCTCGATGTCGGTGTCCAGCCGGTCCCCCACGACCAGCGGCCGCTTCGCCCCGGTCCGCAGGATCGTCTCCCGGTGCATCGGCGGCAGCGGCTTGCCCGCGACCTGCGGCTCGGCTCCCGTGGCGATCCGCACGACCTCCACCGCGGCTCCGTTGCCCGGCGCGATCCCGCGCCCGCTCGGAATCGTCAGGTCGGTGTTGGACGCGAACCACGGCACGCCCCGGGCCACCGCGTAGGAGGCCTCGGCGAACCGGCCCCACGGCAGATCGGGTCCGCCGTACCCCTGCGCCACCGCCACCGGCTCGTCGTCCGCCGACTCGACGGGCTCCAGTCCCCGCTCACGCAGCGCGACCCGCAGTCCCTCGCCGCCGATGACCAGCACCCGGGCGCCCTGCGGCACCTGCTCGCTGATCAGCCGCGCGACCGCCTGCGCCGACGTGATGACGTCCTCCGCACCCGTCGGTATCCCCAGCTCCGTCAGATGCCCGGCCACCGTCTCGGGAGTCCGCAGCGCGTTGTTGGTCACGTACGCCAGACGCATCCCGCCCTCCCGGGCCGCCGCCAGCGACTCGACCGCGTACACGATCGCGCTGCCACCCGCGTACACGACACCGTCCAGGTCGAGCAGCGCCGTGTCGTACGCCTCGCTCAGGGCCTGCCCACTGCCCTCGGGCCTCGTCCTGACGCTCCGGCTCATCCCGCATCGCTCCTCGTTCGACGGCCTTTCCCCCGATCATCCCCCATGCCACCGACACCCGTACGATGCCGGGATGAACACAGCAGGTCACTCGGAGGCAACGGCGCACCGAGGCCTGGAACTCACCCCGTTCCGAGGCCTTCGTTACGACCCCGACCGGGTCGGCAGCCTTGCCGCCGTGACATCTCCGCCGTACGACGTCGTGGTGCGCCCCGACGGCCTGCACCACCTCGAGTCCTCCGACCCGTACAACATCGTCCGCCTGATCCTCCCTCAGGCCGCCACACCCAGCACACGCAACGAACAGGCCGCCGAGACCCTGCGGCGCTGGCTGTCCGAGGGTGTCCTGACCACCGACCCGGAACCCGGCCTGTACGTCTACGAGCAGCGGGACGGCGACGGCATGCTGCAACGCGGCATCATCGGTGCCCTGCGCGTGTCGGAACCGGACGAGCAGGTGGTGCTGCCGCACGAGGACGTCATGCCGCACGTCGTCGCCGACCGCGCGGCCCTGATGCGCGCCACCGCGGCCAACCTCGAACCACTCCTGCTCACCTACCGCGGCAACGGCACCACGGCCGCCACCGCGGACCTGATCGAGCGCACCGCCGACCGGCCGCCCCTGCTCGCGACCACCACGGAGGACGGCTTCAGCCACCGCCTGTGGTCCGTCACCGCCCCTGCCGACCTGGCCGCGATCCAGACCGACCTGGCCCGCCACCAGGCTCTCATCGCCGACGGCCACCACCGCTGGGCGACCTATTGCCGTCTCCGCACGGAGCACCCGTCTCCCAGCCCCTGGGACCACGGCCTGGTCCTCCTGGTCGACACGGCCCGCTACCCCCTGAGGGTCCGCGCCATCCACCGCCTCCTGCACGACCTCCCGGTCGGCGACGCCCTGGCCGCCCTGGACGGCCACTTCCGCGTCCGCCGCCTCGACGTCCCGCTGCCCGGGGCCCTGGACGCGCTGGCGGACGCGGCCCGCACGGGCAACGCGTTCCTGCTGGCCGGCGACGGTTCCTTCCATCTCGCCGACCGTCCGGACCCGGACCTCCTGGCCCGGACGGTCCCGGCCGACCGTCCCACGGCCTGGCGCACCCTCGACGCGACGGTCCTGCACGCCACGCTCCTCGACCACGTCTGGCGCATCCCCGAGGACTCCCCCGCGCACATCGCCTACATCCACGACACGGCCACCACGGTCGAGAAGGCGGAACGCGATGGTGGTACGGCCGTCCTGATGCACCCCGTCCGCGAGGAGGTCGTCCGCGACCTGGCCCGCCAGGGAGTGACGATGCCCCGCAAGTCGACATCGTTCGGCCCGAAGCCGGCCTCCGGCCTGGTCCTGCGCGCACTCGACCTCTGACAGGACCGCCGTCCGCCCGGAAACAGCGAAGGGGCGGGGTCCCGGGCCTCACAGCCGGGATCCCGCCCCTTCGCTTCCTCCGTGGACGTCAGTCCTTGTTCTCTTTCTCTGCTTCTCTGCGGACGTCAGTCCTTGTCGTGCGACGGTCCGTCGTTGTCGTCCTCGCCCGCCTCCGGCGAGGGCTCCGCACCCTCGGAACTCTCGTTACTCCCGTCCTCGACGAAAGCGTCCACGAACTCCACGCCGTCCAGCTCGGCGAGTCGGTCCGAGGCGTCGGTGCTGCCGTCCCGGTCGGCCTCGACGGCCTTCGCGAACCACTCCCGCGCCTCGTTCTCCCGCCCGGCGGCGAGCAGCGCGTCGGCGTACGCGTACCGCAGTCGCGCGGTCCACGGCTGCACCGAGTTGGCGGCCAGCTCCGGGCTCTGCAGCGTCACGATGGCCGCGTCCAGCTGCCCCATGTCCCGCCGCGCACCGGCCGCGACCAGCCGCATCTCGACCTGCCCGGCCTTGTCGAGCTTGTGCACCTCGGGTGCCCCGGCCATGTCCAGCGCCTTCTCCGGCCGGCCGAGCCCACGCTCGCAGTCGGCCATGACGGGCCACAGATCGATGTTCCCGGTCATCCGCTTGGCGGCCCGGAACTCGGCCAGCGCCTCGCCGTACTTCTGGGTCGCGTACGCGGCGAACCCGGCGGCCTCACGGACGGCGGCGACCCGGGACGCCAGCCGCAGCGCCACCCTGGAGTAGGCGTACGCGCCCTCGGGGTCCTCGTCGAGAAGCCGCGCGACCATCACCAGGTTCCTGGCGACGTCCTCCGCGAGCGTCTTCGGCAGGCTCTGCAGCTCCTGCCGAACGTCCTTGTCGATCTCGTCACCCGTGACGTCCTCGGGGATCGGCAGCCGCTTGATCGGCTCCCTGTCGCGCTCCCGCTCCTCACGGAAGCGGCCGGCACCACGCCGGTCGTCACGGCGGTCGTCACGCCCCCGGAAGCCTCCGGGACGTCCACCGCGATCATCGCGCCGCGGACCACGCCCGCCACGGTCGTCACGGCCACGGAAGCCGCCACGCTCGCCGCGGTTGTCGCGGCTGTCACGGTTGTCGCGGCTGTCGTCACGCCGGAACTCACCACGGTCGCTGCGCGGGCCGTCCTCGCGACGGAAGCCGGGACGCCCGCCACGGCCGGCGTCATCACGCCGGAAACCGCCGCGGTCGCCGCGGTCGTCCCCGCGCCGGTCGTCACGGCCCCGGAAACCACCGCGGTCATCACGCCGGTCGTCACGCCGGAAACCTCGGTCGCGGTCGTCGTTACGAGGGCCTCGGTCGCGGTCGTCGCCGCGGTAGCCCCGACCACGGTCGTCGCTGCTGAAGCCACGGTCCCGGTTGTCGCGGCGGTCCCCACGGTCGTCGCGGCGGGGGTACCCCCCGCGGTCCCCGTCGCGCCGGTCATCGCGCCGGTCATGGGGCCTGTCGTCCCGACGGTCTTCCCGTCGGAAACCACCGCGCGGTCCGCGGTCGTCTCCTCGGCGGGCATCGCCCCGTCGATCGTCGCGTCGGCCGTAGCCACCACCGCGGTTGTCATCACGACGGGTGTCGCGCGGGTCATCACGACGGTTGTCATCACGACGGAAACCGCCACGGTCGTCGCGACGTTCCCCGCGGTCGTCGCGGCGGAAGGGGGGACGGTCACCACCACGGTCGTCACGGCGGAAAGAGGGGCGGTCACCACCACGGTCGTCGCGCCGCTCCCCACGGTCGTCACGGCGGAAAGAGGGGCGGTCACCACCACGGTCGTCGCGCCGTTCCCCGCGGTCATCACGGCGGAAAGAGGGGCGGTCACCACCACGGTCGTCACGGCGCGGTCCACGGTCGCGGTCGTCGCGCCGGCCGTAAGAGCCACCACGGTTGTCGTCCCTACGGAAGCCGCCCCGCTCCCCGCGGTCAGTGCGGTCCCCTCGGTCGCTTCGCTCGCCACGGTCGCCTTCACGACGCCCAAAGCCACCACGGTCGTTGTCGCGGCGGAAGCCCCCACGGTCTCCACGGTCCCCGCGCTGGCCACCACGGTCGCCGCGGCCGCCGCGGTCGCTCCGGTCCCCCTCCCGTCGCCGCTGGTCGCGCTCCGGTCGGTCGTCGGGAGAGTTGGTGGACATGGTGACTCCTGTCTTCGGTACCGCAAGTCATTCTCGCGCAGCCGGGTGCCCAGCGCGCACTGCAAAAACAAAAAGGACCCTTGGCCCCAGCTGAACGCTGGGACCAAGGGTCCTTCCAAAGATTGTTCGGCGGCGTCCTACTCTCCCACAGGGTCCCCCCTGCAGTACCATCGGCGCTGTAAGGCTTAGCTTCCGGGTTCGAAATGTAACCGGGCGTTTCCCCTACGCTATAACCACCGAAACCCTAATGGTTTCGAGCGAACAAGCACACTCTTTAATTGTCTGTTCTGCTCAAAGCCGACAACTGTTCGTTGTCTCAGAACTAACACAGTGGACGCGAGCAACTGAGGACAAGCCCTCGGCCTATTAGTACCGGTCAACTCCACACGTTACCGTGCTTCCATATCCGGCCTATCAAC
>NZ_JBVIPD010000005.1:487827-491243 GCF_055578235.1 Streptomyces sp. NPDC033136 | reverse complement strand
GGTCCTGCCTTCATGCGCCCACCCGGCCAAGATCACCCGACCAGGGACCCCGTTCGATCAGAACCGTCCTCATGATCGATAGGCATACGGCTTCTAAGACCGTGTCCTACGTGGTGAGCGGACGTTGGTCTGGTCATGGGGCGGGGTACGTGGAGTTGGATTGTTCCGGACGGGCTGTGGGAGATCGCGAAGCCGCTGATTCCGCCGCCGAAAGTGCGGCCGCAGGGCGGCGGAACACAGGACACGCCTGATGAAACGCTCTTCGCGGCCATCATCTACGTCCTCGTCAGCGGCTGCGCCTGGCGCCAACTTCCGCCCTGCTTCGGCATATCGAAGTCGACCGCCCACCGTCGGTTCCTGATCTGGTCGAGAGCCGGTGTCTGGGGCCGCCTGCACGAAGCCGTGCTGCACCGACTCGACGACGCCGGCCTCATCGACGTCACCCGCGTCGTCCTCGACACCGCCCATGTCAGGGCTAAAAAGGGGGCGAACACACAGGTCCGAGCCCGGTGGACAGGGGCAAGCCGGGTTCCAAGATGCACATCCTGTCGGACGCGAACGGACTGCCCCTCCTCGTCGGCATCTCGGCCGCCAACACCCACGATAGCGAAGGGCTCAAGCCCATGATCGAGGGTCACCAAACGAGACACGACCCCTACCACGGCAGGTACTTCAAGCCTCAGCGCCTGCACGCGGACAAAGCCTACGACCGGGCCGACCTGCGCAGATGGCTGCGGTGGAAGCGGATCGGAGTGCGCATCGCCCGCAAAGGGATCGAGTCCAGTGAACGATTAGGACGCCGCCGCTGGGTCATCGAGCGGACTATGTCCTGGCTGTCCGGCTACCGCAGACTCAGCCCTCGATACGAACGAAATCCCCGCAACTACCTGGCCTTTCTCGGCCTCGCCGCCGCCCTGTGCTGCTACAAGCGACTCGTCCGCCTCACCACGTAGGACACGGTCTAAACACCTGCTCCACCGCTTCGACGCGATAGCTCCCGTCCACGCCAAGAGGCCGGACGGACCGGCGCCGTGCTGACGCTGGTACGTCCGACATGGCCCAGGCAGGGACTCTCCCTGGCTACGCCGCCGCTAGCCCTCGCTGGGCAGGGCGGTTTGGCCGCATCAGGTCAGTCTTCGTCGCCTCCTGCAGTCGTAAGGATGTGGTGGATGTCGTCTAGGGCGCTCTCCGACAACATCGGCGCTTGTGACAGCCAGTACTCAAGCCACTGCCCGTTCGTCATAACCGCTGTTCACCCGCCTCTCTTTGAGGTATCAGTTTCTTCAAAGAGGAGAGTGCACGTCTTCGACTGCTTCGCCTGCGCGATCCACCGCATGGCCCCCATCTGCGAGCACTGCCGGGTACAGATCATCGGCCAGGGCGTCGAGGTCGAGGGCCACTGGTTCTGCGGTGCCCACTGCGCCCGCGCGGAGGGAAAGGTGGGAATTGTCGACAAGGTCTGAATCCGTACCCGCCTGAATACACCCCACGACCGAGTTGTACGGTCGTGGGGTGTACCGCTTCCTGATGTCCCGGCAGTGGGTGATCCTCACGCTGATCGCCCTGCTCCTCATCCCCACGATGATCAGGCTGGGCATCTGGCAGATGCATCGCTACGAGGAGCGCACCGCCCGGAACCAGCTGGTCACCGACGCGCTGGCGGCAAAGCCGGTGCCCGTGGAGAAGCTGACCGCGCCCGGGCACACCGTCACCAGCGCCGAGCGGTACCGGACCGTGACCGCGAAGGGCCGCTTCGACACGGAGGACGAGGTCGTCGTCCGGCGCCGCACCAACTCCGACGACGAGGTCGGCTACCACGTCCTGACCCCGTTCGTCCTGGACGACGGCAAGGTGCTGCTGGTCAACCGGGGCTGGATCCCCTCCGACGGCCCGAGCCAGACCGCGTTCCCGAAGATCCCCGCACCGCCGGGCGGCGAGGTCACCGTCACGGGGCGGCTGATGCCCGACGAGACGACCGCGGCCAGCGGCATCAAGAACCTCCAGGGACTGCCGGACCGGCAGATCATGCTGATCAACAGCGAGCAGCAGGCCCGGCGCCTGGACGCGCGGGTGCTCGGCGGCTACATCGCGCAGACGGCGCCCGAGCCCCGGGGCGACACCCCCGAGCTGCTGGGCAGACCCGGCAAGGAGGACGCCGCGCTGAACTACGCGTACGCCGTTCAGTGGTGGCTGTTCGCCGCCGCCGTCCCGGTCGGCTGGGTGGTCCTGGCCCGCCGCGAGGCCCGGGACCGGGCGCAGGCGGCGGCCGCCGCGACGGCGCAGGACAGGGAGTCGCAGCCGGCCACGGCGTGACGCCGCCGGTGCCGGCCTTGGCTGTTGTCAGCCGGCCGGGCCGTCCCGCCAGTAGCGGAAGGCCCGTTCCGGCTCGGGCAGCAGGTCCCACGGATGGCGTGTCATGTGGCGGCCGACGCGCCGCAGGACGAGTGCGGCCTCGGCCGGGCGGTGGGCGCGGGTCAGGGCGAAGGCGAGCAGGTTGAGGTCGGTCATCGCTTCGGCATGGGGTGCGACGGCGGTGTGGAACCAGCCGGACAGAGCCCGGTCGAGCTCCTCGGCCGCCCGGAGCTCGTTCCAGTGACCGCTCGCGCCGATGGCGGCGAGGCCCGTCAGGCCCTGGCGGTGGGCGCCGAGCTCCACGCGGGCCGCCACCGGCAGCACGGCGAGCGGCGAGCCGTGCGGGGCCTGGACCGCGCTCTGCCAGGCGAAGTCCAGCATGTCGGGGAGCGTGCCGTGGCCGCGCGGCGACAGATAGCCCAGCATCTGGTGGTAGGCGCCACGGTGCCACGGTGCGCGTTTGACGGCCTCGGTCCACACGGGCACGGCGTCACGGACCGGTACGGCACAGGCGTGCATCAGCGAGAACAGGGCCAGCCAGGGCGTCGGATCACCGGAGCAGGCGTCGGCGGCACGCAGACACGCCTGTTCGGCCTGGCGGACGGCGGCAGGGTCACCGACCGGGACCCGGGCCACCGCGGCGCAGGCGGACAGCAGCAGGGCGTCGCCGTGGCCGGGCCGGTCGGCCACCCAGCGCTCGGGGATCGCGGCCGGCATGTTCCGGGCGAGGACCGACACCCGGTGTGCTCTGCGGTCCCAGTCCCGCCCTGTGGCGCGCAGCAGCCGGGCGGCGGGCTCCCAGACGGAACGGCTGCTGCCCGCGCCGAGCCCGTGCAGTTGGGGGGCCGGCCGTAGTTCGGCGAGGGTCGCGTGCAGGAGGTCGTCGTCGAGTTCGGGGCGGATCAGCAGGGAAGGGCGGCGTCTGAGCATCTCGGTCTCGGCGAAGGTGGAGCGGAGCGGGACGAGGTCGGTCGCGGGGGGGGGGGGGGGGGGGGGGGGGGGGGGGGGAAGAAGACGGGGCGCAAAGCCCTCGAGCAGCCAGCAAGAGAATACAACCCCAAGGG